>CAILKC010000377.1 GCA_903834675.1 uncultured Victivallales bacterium
CCCTTTGGTCTGCGGCGGCGATGCGTCCTGCCGGGCGGCAGGACTGCTCTTGCCCTCAAGCCGAGCCCCCGGCGCAGGCGGAACAGAGCGAAGATCGCGGTCAAGTCTCATACAAGGGTTCAGGGTTCAGCCGAGCCCCCGGCTGGGAGGCCGGACATACCGGAATGAGACTTCCGGCCTGCGCCACGAGGCGTACGTAGTAGAGGCTTTAGCCGGTTTCGCGCCCCCCCATTGAGCCCGTCTGAAGCCTCGACTACATACCCGCGTCGCGACCTGCCTGCGCCCTGGCGCCTTGGCCGCGGTTGACCTCGGCCATCCCCGGTCTAGGTTATGCGGCCCGTCAGCCAGCGGCGCCACCCCGCAGCGCCACCAGGGCTGCGGCAATCGTTTCAACCAAGAGGTGCATGGCATCATGAAGGTTCTGAGACTCGGCATCATCGGCCAGGGGCGCAGCGGCAGGAACATCCACACGGACTTTCTCCGCAACGTGCCGCAGAAGTTCCAGATTGCCTGCGTGGCGGACGTCCTGCCGGACCGGGCCGAGCGGGCTCGGGCAGAGTACGGCTGCGAAGCCTTTACCGACTACCGGCAAATGCTCTCGCACCGTGACTTGGACCTGATCGTCAACGCCACCCCAAGTCACCTGCACGTGCCGGTCACCAAGGAGATCTTGCAGGCGGGTTTCAACGTGCTCTGTGAGAAGCCCTTAGCGCGCTACGCGACCGAGGTCGACGACCTCATCGCCACGGCGGCGAAAGCCGGCAAGCTCCTCGCCATCTACCAGCAGAGCCGTTTCGCGCCCTACTACCGCCAGGTCTGCGAGGTTCTGGCCAGCGGGGTTCTGGGCCGCGCCATCCTGATCAAGTCCGCCTTCAACGGCTTCGGCCGCCGTTACGACTGGCAGACCCTGCAGAGCTTCAACGGCGGCAACCTGCTCAACACTGGGCCGCATCCCATGGACCAGGTGCTCGGTCTGATCGGTCGGGACATCATGCCGCGGGTCTGGTGCCAGATGGACCGCCTGAATACCTCCGGCGACGCCGAGGACTACTGCAAGATCCTCCTCTCCTACCCCGGACGCCCGACTATCGATCTGGAAATCTGCTCCAATACGCCCTACCCCAGCTCGACCTACGATATCTACGGCCAGTTCGGCGGCCTGCGTGGCGACATGGGCAAGATCACTTGGAAGTACTATGTCCCGGCCGAGGTCCCCGCCCTGCCGCTGCAGCGCCAACCCCTGCCTGGCCCCTCCTACTGCAGCGATCCCGGCCTGACCTGGCACGAGCACGAATGGACGGTGCCTGCGGCGGACAAGGACCTGTTCAATAGCATGGCCGCCAAGTTCTACGACAACCTCTACGACGCGCTGGTCAACGGCGCGCCCCTGGTCATCACGCCGGAGCAGGTCCGCCAGCAGATCGCCGTCATCGAAGAGTGCCACCGCCAGAATCCGCTCTCACGCCTCCCCGCCTGAGCGCGGCGACGGCGGCAGCGCCGGGGTCTGCCTGAGCCCGGGTCGAGAGTCTTCGAGGCCAGGTCAGGCGTGCGGTACTCGCGGTCGTGGCCAGGGGCGCCAGGAAGGGCAAGGCTACATCTATGATGCGTTATGGGACCCGGATTGCGGCGCTGGGGCTGATTCTGCTAGCGGCGTTGGGCCGGGCGGAGACCGTGTGGGAATTCAATGGCAGCGCCGATCCGGTGGGGGCCAAGCTCGAACGGCTGGCGGGCGCGCCGGTTTTCGCGACGGTCGGGAACCGTCAGGTCCTGGCCGCGGAGAGCGCTCTGACCTGGGCCGATGCGCCGGAATTGCGCCTGAGTCCGGAGATGGAGTTCCGCTGTAGCTTTCGCCTGGACCAGACTCGGGAGGGTACCCAGACGCTGGCCATGAAGGAGGGGGAGTACATCCTGCGGGTTGACTGGCAGAAAGAAGGCGGCAATCTCTCTTTCTTCGTCCAGATCGAGGGGATCTGGGAACCGCGCCTGCGGGGACCCGTGGTGCAGACCGATACGTGGTACGACGTCCGGGCGCAGTGGACGGGAACAACCCTGAACCTGGACGTCAACGGGGTCTCCTTCAGCAGCCGACGTGCCGGGCGGATTCGGCCTACGGCCAACCCCTTGCAGATCGGCCCGCTCGCCGGGCCCATCGACCGCCTGGCCATCCGCAACCCGGGCTACGAGCGCTCCGTTGTCCTGCTGGGGCTGACGCCTGCGGGGGCCAGCGGGGCCAACCAGAGCCAGTTCGGCGGCGACGCCGGCTGGCAGGGCTGGCAGGGCCTGAACGGGGCGACGTGCGACGTCCGCAATGGCGTTGTCACCGCCTCGTTTCCAAGCGCCTCGGCCATGTTGGTCAGCCCCCCACTGGCCTGCGACGTGGCGCCGCTGCCGTTTGTCTGCCTGGACGTCGAAGCTCCGGGGCCAGGTTGGGTCGGGCATCTCGACGTCGCCAGTGACACCGGCACGGGTTCCCTGGCGTTTGAGCCCCTTAGCCATGGCCGAACGACCTTGATTGCCGGCAACGCTTCCGCCGCCTGGAGCGGGACTCTGCGTCGGCTGGCGCTGAGCTTCAGCGGGGGCGAGGGGCCGATCCTGCTCAAACGGCTGGTGCTGGCGGATCGGGCGGTAGGCGTGCCTTGGTTCTATCTTCAGGACCTGGCCCCCGGCCGGGCGAAGCTCCGGCCCGGCCGCGAGGAGACCGTGATTGCCGGCATCAAGAACCTGGGCGGCGAGGTGGAGAACACGGCCGCGCGCCTGCTCGTGCCCGAGGGGATTGAGATCCTGGGCGAGGCCGTGCAGACGATTCCCTATCTCGGCAAGGACGATTTCGACCTGGTGACCTGGCGCCTCCGGGCCGCCCGGGCGGGTGCCTTTACGGTACGTGCGGAGATCTCCGCCGCCGGGGCCGAGACGCGCCGACAGGATCTCGGGCTCGCCTTCGAGCCGCTGCCAGAACTCGAACGCACCGGTTACGTGCCCGTCCCCCGTCCCGCCCAGACCGACTACCTCAGTCTGATGCACTACTGCGCGCTCTGGAAGGAGGGCACCCACTACGGCTGGAAACAGATCGAGCCCTGGCCCGGTCGGCGGCCCGCCATCGGTTGGTATGATGAGGGCACCGCCGAGGTGGCGGACTGGCACATCAAGTACGCGGTCGAGCACGGGGTGAATGCCTTCATCTACTGCTGGTACCGGAAGCATTTCGAGCCCAAGATCGAGCACACCCTGGGACACGCCATCCACGAGGGGCTCTTTGAGGCCAAGTACCGCGGCCTGTTCAAGTTCTGCATCATGTGGGAGAACGGCTGCGCCGTGGGCGTCAAGGACGCCGACGACCTGCTGGACAATCTGCTGCCGTTCTGGATCGAGAACTACTTTACCCACCCCTCGTATGTCAAGGTGGACAACCAGCCTCTGCTCTTCGTCTGGCAGCCCCGGAAGCTGATCCCGCAGCTCGGCGGGCCAGCCGGAACGCAGCAGGCGTTTGAGCGCATGCGGGCACGCTGCCGGGAGGCGGGCTTCGCGGGCCTGCGCCTGATTGCCTGCATGGACGGCCCCGAAGAGGCGCTGGGCAAGGAGATTGCCGCCAGCGGCTGGGATGCGGTCACAGGCTACGGCCTGCGTCCCCGCGGAGTCCCCGATGCGGGAGTCGATCCCGAGGGGATTCCCTACACGGAGCACGCTGCTGTCCTGAGCCGCTACAAGGAGACCTGGCAACAGCGGGAGGCCTGTACCGGCGGCGTCCCTGACATCCCGAATGTCATGATGGGATGGGACCCGCGTCCGTGGGGCCGGAACGGCGGCTACATCGTCAACCCGCAAGCCGCGAATTTCGAGGCGGCCTGCCGTGAGGCGAAGGCTCTGGTCGACGCGAAGCCCGCCGAGCGCTGGGACCGCAAGCTGGTGGTTTTCGACAACTGGACCGAGTTCGGCGAGGGACACTACGTCGAGCCGACCTCGGGCCAGGGCTTCACCTTCGCCAACACCATCAAACGGGTCTTCTGCACGGCTTGGGCCCCCGAGGCGAGCACCGATGTCATCCCTGAAGACCTGGGCCTGGCCCCGCCCCAGAAGCGCTACGCCGAGGTCCGCGCTGGGTATGGCAGCCGCCTGCCCTGGCAGCCCATGCGCGTCACGGGCGACCTGCTGGCGGCGTGGCAGTTCGAGACCGAGGCCAAGGGCGCGTTCCTCGATTCGTCCCCGAACGATTTTCGGCTGAGGTCAGTCAACCTGCGGCTTGAGCCCGGCCGCGGCGGCCTGGTCTTGCGTTGCGGCGACGGTGGCGCGACCTGCCCGGCGCCGGCGCCCTTCTATCATCCCGGCGGCATCAGCGTGGCGCTCTGGTGCAAGCCCTCCGAGGCGGGTCAGAGTGATCGCTGGATGCTCAACAGCATGGCGGGCAGCCAATCGGGCTACCGGCTTGGGCTGGCCAGCGGCCGGCCGGCCTGGCAGATCCCGCTGGAGAGCTGGAGCCATAGTCTGATCGGTCCGGAACCACTTCCCGTCGGCGAATGGTCGCACCTCGCCGCGACCTTCGACAACCAGACCATGCGTCTCTACGTCAATGGTCGTGAGGTCGGTACGCTGCCTCGAGCAGGCTTCATCGCCCCGGGGCGTGACCTGGTTGTGGGCGCCTACAGCCCCGACCTCGACCGCGCCCGTTTCCGGGGCTGGCTCGATGAGGTGCGCCTCTACCGGCGGGTGCTCTCCGCCGCGGAGCTCGCGGGGTTGGCACAGAGTCCGTGATCCAGGCTGGATGTGACTCGGCAGCCGCAGATTGCAGGGGTGGAGATGACGTCGTCGCTAGCTGGACAGGATGTCCTCGTACTCGGTCTTGGCGAAAGCGGCCTGGCGGCGGCCCGCCTGGCGCGACTCCAGGGCGCCTGCGTCACGGTTCTGGACAGCGGCCACACGTCGGCCGTACACGACCGCGCGGTCGCGCTGCGCCGCGCCGGAATCAGCGTCACTCTGGAGTGGTCCGGGGGCGTCCTCCAAGGCTCCCCTGCCCTCGCCATCATCAGTCCAGGTATCCCCTACTCCTCAGCCCTCGGGAAACTGGCCGACCGACTGAGCTGTCCGGTCATCAGCGAACTCGAGTTCGGCTACCGCCAGTGCGCCTGTCCCATCCTGGCCGTAACCGGCACCAATGGCAAGACCACGACGGTCGAACTCCTGACGCACTGCCTGGCCAAAGCCGGCCAGCGCGTCGTCGCGGCAGGCAACATCGGACTGCCCTTGAGCGACGCCGCCTGCTACTCCCACGCCCTGGACCTCATGGTCGTGGAAGTCAGTTCATTCCAGCTTGAGAAGGCGGACCGTTTCGCCCCCCTTGCCGCCGCCATCACGAACATCACGCCAGATCATCTGGACCGCCACGGCGACCTGGACACGTATCTGGAAACCAAGGTCCGCGTACTGCGGCGCTTGTCCAGCCCAGCCGATGCCATCCTGCGGGGTGACCTCGCCGCCGACCCCCGCATCCGCGCCGCGGTCGCGGGCGTGCCGACGACGTTCAGCAGCACCGACGATGGGACCAGCACCTGGTTCGCCTCAGGCCAGGGCGACCTCTGCCGACGCCAAGCCCCCGGCCAGCCGACCCGCGTCGTTCTTCCCGCCGCGCAAATCCGCCTTCCCGGTCGCCACAACCTGGAGAACATCCTGACGGTCTTCGCCCTGGCGCAGCGCGCCGGCCTCGAGCCCGAAACCCTGGCGCCCCACGTCGCCAGCTTCAGCCTCGGGCCGCACCGCCTCGAAACGGTCGCGGTCCGTAACGGCATCCGCTTTATCAACGACTCCAAGGCCACCAACCCCGATGCTCTGGTGCGCGCTCTGGAGACCGTGACCGCCGACGCCAAGCGCCCCACGGTGCTGCTGCTGGCGGGAGGGCTGGACAAGAACGTCAGCTTTGCCGGACTCGAAACCGTGCTTGCGCGTTACGTGAAAGGTGTTTTTCTGGTTGGAACTAGTCGCGAACGGTTGGCGAAACTTTGGGGAGATGTGGTATCTTGTGGGGTGTATGTATCGCTAGACGCCGCCTTCGACGCCGCTGTGGACGAAGCCGTTCCGGGAGATGTTGTTCTACTCTCGCCGGGGTGTGCCAGCCAGGATATGTTCACCAATTACGGCGAGCGAGGCCGTGCTTTCAGGTACATGGTGCAAAGGAGATTCGGGGAATGAGACGCCAGGCGCAGGGTCAGATGGTCAGATGGGTTAGTCGTTCTGCCGCAGTGGCCGCCGGGGCCGCGGCACTGTTCGCCACCGGCTGCGTTCGCAGCCAGCCAGCACCCGGCCTCCTCGGAGCGCGCAGTCTGGTCCCGGCGCCCTTTGTCGAGCCCGCAACCACCTATCCCGGCGCCGCCCTTCCGGCTGAACCCACTTTCCCCGCCGCCACCACCATCGTTCCCACCGGCGCTACCCTCGACGAAAACCTGGTCCTGCAGCCCGCCGACGAGGAGGAAGTCAAGCCTGTCAAGAGCTCATCGGGCAAGTCCGTCGCACCGGCGAAAGCTGAAGGAGAACTCCTGACCTACACCGTGAAGAAGGACGACTCACTCTGGCTCATCGCCCGGATGTATGGCGTCTCGGTCGCCGAATTGACGGCGGAGAATAGCATCCGCGAGAGTAAGGTACTGAAAATCGGCCAGGTGCTCACGTTGCCCCGCGGCGCGCGCCTGCGGGAGGTGTCCGAGGTCAGACACACGACCCCCAAACACACCGCCGCAGTTACCCCCAGCAAGCCGAAGCCGACCGCTGCCTCCAAGACCTCCGCGAGCCCCACGAAGCACCCCGCCGCGGCCACCTCCGGCGGCGCTCGCAAGACCTCGGCCAAAGAGCCTGTCCCTGCCGACGGGATGTACACCATCAAGTCGGGTGACAACCCCTGGGACCTGGCCCGCAAGTTCGGCGTCAAGCACGAAGAGTTGATGCAGTGGAACAACCTCAAGACTGACACCGTCCTCAAGGTCGGCCAGAAGATCCGCCTGCGGGCCGGCGCCGTGGAAGGCGTTGCCGCCACCTCCACCCCGGCGGCGGCAACGACGCCTGTGCTGGCTCCCCCCGAAGCGGCCGCCGCCCCCGGCGGCGTCCTCACGGAAGCCACCCCGCTGACCGCCCCCCCGGCCACAACCCCCGCGGCCGGAACCCAGACGCCGACGGCCGCGACCCCAGGCGCCGCTACACCGGCGGCCGCCCCCGCCGCCCCGACCGCCATCGCCGCCCCCGGCGCAACCGCGCCCGGAGCACTTGACCTGGCCAAGAAGCTCTCGCACTCGGTCACTGAGGGCGAGACGTTACAGATCATCGCCGAGATGTATGGCACCACGGTCGAGGCCATCAAGAAGGAAAATCCCACCGTCAAGACCGATGCCGATCTGCAGCCTAACCTGAAGTTGATGGTGCCGTACCGCTGAACCTGTGAACCACCGTTCCTGACAGAACGGATTGCCAGCCGGGGAGACGCGCGTCCAATGCGGCTCCCCGGCGTGCTTTTAGGAAAGATGCTGAGTACGTCGATCTGATGAGGGTTCACCCCCGTGAATCACGTCCCCTGGTGGCTGCGCGGCGCCTCATGGGCGGCTGTGGTTGCCTTCTATCTGGCCGCCTGGAGTGTGTGGACCTACGATCCTGAGGCGGCCCGGCCGCCCGGTCCGGTTGACGTCCGCGAAGCTCGTTTCTTCGGCACACTCCTCAAGGAGCAGGCGCTGGCTGAGCGACTGCGCTCGTGGCAAGCGGCCGATCTCCCCTCCAGGCAGGCTGCCTGGCTCGCCGCCAAAGCCGAGTATGCGCTGCACACCACGCATATCCTGGACCCCAAGGCTATCCTCGACGCCAAGGCCGGGGCGTACCTGCTGGACAGCTGGAGAAAAATCCACAAAGCGCGCACCCTGAGTAGCTTTGGCGCCCAGGAAATCCCCGAGGAATCAGGAGGACGCTTACGGGCCTACTGGTCCGCGGTCGACAACACCCTGCAAACCTACTCCGTTGCCGTCCCTGAAACCTACTCCCCCAGAAGTTCTTACCCGCTCATCGTCTCCATGCACGGCCATGGCTGGTTCGGACCCTATCAGGGCCACCCGGCAGCCGCTATCAACGGCGCCATCAACCTCGCCCCCCAAGGCCGCGGCGCCACCGACTACATGGCTCTCGGCGAAGACGACGTGCTCAGTGCCATCGAGGAGGTCTGCCGCGACTACTCCGTCGACCGGGACCGCGTCTACCTGCGCGGCGGTTCCATGGGCGGCACGGGATCGTGGCACCTCGGGGTGCATTACGCCGAGCGCTTCGCCGGAATCCTCCCTGTCGCCGGCAATGCGGACTACACGGCCTGGCAGACGCACTGGGGCTGGAACGCCCCTTTCGAGGGACGAAACGACGAACTGCGCGGGCTCATCCAGGAAGCCCAAACTCCCCGCGCCTTCGCGACCAACCTCCTGAACCTCCCCGCCTATGTCATCCATGGTGGCGCGGACAACATCGTCCCCGTGGACCACGCCCGTCGCACGGTCGAGGTGCTGCGCCAGAACGGCGGTTCCGTGGTCTACCTCGAATTCCCCGGCAGCGGCCATGGCGGTTTCCCCGGCGACGCCGAGCAGGAGGCCCTCGCCTGGCTCTGTGGCGTCCAGAGAAACTCCCATCCCCGCAGCGTCCGCTGGGCTGCCGACCTGATGCGTCAGGGTTCGGCGTACTGGGTCCGACTTGAGGAGAAGCGCTCACCCCTCGGTATCGCCCATCTCGAGGCCCAGGCGCTCGACCGCTCTCAGGTCGTGGCCTCAACCCGAAACCTGAAGGTCTTCGCGCTCCGCCGCGATCCCGCTCTCTTCGCCTGCGACCGGCCGCTGTTCGTGAGGGTCGACGGCGAGCGGGTTATCTTCCCGCCGGGAGCGGCAGACGACTGGCTCACTCTCCGCCATCTTCCCGGCGCCGGTTGGCGCGATGCGTCCCTGCTGCCCGTGCCGCCACTGCGCAAGACCGCCTACCTCGAAGGTCCTATTCAGGAAGCCCTTCAGGCCCCCTTCACCCTCGTGCTTGGCACCCGCTCGCAGGACCCGCTCAAGCGCGCCCTGTGGGAGGCTGAAGTCTATCGCTTCGCCAGCGAATGGAAGCGTCGCAACGGCGCGCCCTGCCCCTTCGTGCGCGACCTGGAATGCACCGCCGAACTCGCCGACAGTCGTAACCTCATCCTCTTCGGTGGCGCCGAGGATAATAGCGTCACCGCGAGGCTGGAACCGCGGCTGCCAGTGGCCCGCATGCTGCGCCCGCTGAGCGCTGCCACGACCGCGACGCTGGACCTCAATGGGGCGGCGAGCCGCACCGTCCTCGCCGCCGCGGACGTGGGCTGGTTCATGGCCTATCCGAATCCCGAGCACCCGCACCGGCTCGTGGTCATCATCGCCGCCAGCGGACCGGAAGCCATCTACCAGGCCTGGGGACGCTTCGGCAACTGGTTCAACTGGGGCGTACATGACTCCAGGAAGTACTTCGACTACGCTGTCTTCGACGCGCGGTCTGCCACCCCCGAGTCGATGCAGTTGGTCGGCTGGTTCGGCACGGACTGGAATCCCGAGACCGGTTCCTGGTGGCTGGGGAGTGCTCTGATCAGAGCCCGCCTCGCACCCCAGGGATTCCCTTCCTGTAGCGAACCTCCCGTGGGCACAGACCGCTTCGACCTCGTCGACCTGCGGCCCGCCGCCATCGACCAGATGCGCGGTGCGGTCGGCTTCGGCCGTTCGTTCCAGGGCATGCCGTTGCCCGGCAGCCTCGGGGTGCGTGCCCCGGCCACGCTTGAATACAATCTGAATGGCGCGTGGAAGACTCTGGAATGCGGCGGCTTACTCCTCAATAGCCCGGACACTGAGCTGGTTCCCAGCCGCCGCAAGAGCGAACAGGTGCGCTTTACCATCCGCGGTGACGACCGCGAGCTGGTGGCTGCCACGGTCTCGTGGGAGCAACCCGAAGTGCGCCTGGTCGCAAATCTGGACAAGGTAAAACGCCTGAAACTTGAGGCAGCCTGCGTCGGCGGTCCCTCCTGGCTGCACATGAGCGCCGCCTGGCTGACTCCCCGGCTGTCGCGCTGAGCCCCACGGCGCAACGCTGCTGACAAAGGACCAACCGAACAGCCAACCCGGAGCCTGCGCGAATGAGTTATGTCACCTCTGCGCCCACCCTGCCAAGGGTCGGCCAACGAACCCACACGGTCGTGGCGACGGTGGGTCGAGCCCTGCACTCTATCCTGCGCCGTCACCCCTCATCGCCCTCGGCGCTTTCCCTCCTGATCCTGCTGGCACTGGCGGCGGGACAAGCGCTGGCGCAGGCTCCGGCAGAGGCGGCTGAACTGACCCGCACGATCGATGCTTACCTTGCCGTCGAGGCGGGATCACGCCCGGCGCCACTGGGCCGGGCCCTGCTCGTCCCCCAGGTCGAAGACGCTGGCGCCGGGGTCGTGGCAGGCCGGGCCTTCGCCTTGCTGTCAACGGACCTCGACCGGGTCATCTTGATCGCCCTGCGAACCGCCAACCCCTCCGGCACGCCCCCCGGGACGACCGCCGGGGGCCTGGCGCTGCCGGTCACGGAGTCCCTGCGCACCGCCCTGGGCGAGGTCAAGGTTGATGCCGATGCCCTCCAGGCTTGCCGCGCCCGCGCCGTCTTCCTTTCCAGCGCCGGGGAAAAGGCCGCCGAGCGGGCGATGGCCTCGGTGCTGCCCTTCTTGCAGCGGCGGCTGCCCA
Organism: uncultured Victivallales bacterium; assembly: GCA_903834675.1. The sequence continues at coordinate 10,722 of CAILKC010000377.1, forward strand.
AGGCGTTCCGCCTGGTTCCTCTGGCCGTCGACGCCAGCGCGGATCCGGCCCTGCTGGCGGCGCTGGTCAAACCCCTGCTGAGCGAAGAACGTACGGCGATCGTGGTCCTGACCATCCCCCCTTTCGGTCCGGCCGAATTCGATGCTGTGTTTGCCCCGGCAGAAGGCCTGCTGGCAGGCGCCACTCCGGCGCTATCGGCGCCCCTGGTCGCGCTGAAGTCACTGGCCTACGACCTGGGCTGGAAAGCGACCGTTGCCGGTCATGGGCGCACGGCTGCCGGCCTGGCTTGCCTCTCCGCCGTCCTCGTGGACGACCCTAACCGCGTCGACCTGCTGGTGCAGGCTTCCAAGGCGACCTGGGACGACCCGGTCACGCTGGCCGCGTTCCAGGATGCCGGTCGCGCCTCCGGCCGCACGAACTTTCAGGGCGACTTGCTCAGCCAGCCTGAACAGCAGGTACTTCTGGGCCTGGCCCGCGCGACCATCCGCGGCAAGATCAAGGGTGACCCCTTGCCTGCGGCGCCGCTGTACTCGGACACGCTGTCCAGACCTTCGGCGTGTTTTGTCACCCTCAACCTGGCAGGGAAACTGCGTGGTTGCGTCGGCACGATCCTGCCCAAGGAACCGCTCGCCGAAGCGGTCCAGCGCTACGCCCAGGCCGCCGCCTTCGAGGATAAGCGGTTTCAGCCCGTCACCCTCGACGAACTGGCCGGCATCGAGATCGAGATCAGCATGCTGACCGCGCCCCTCAGAGTGGAGTACCGCGACGCCCAGGACCTGCTCAACCAGCTGACTCCCGGGGTCCACGGCGTCCTGCTGACCCACGAGGGTAAGCGCGCGACATTCCTGCCGCAGGTCTGGGGACAGTTCCCGGACAAGGCGACCTTCCTCACGGCACTGTGCCGCAAAGGTGGCACCCCGCCCGAGGCCTGGCAGGATCCCACCAAGACGGCGATTGAACTCTACGAGTCCTTCAACTTCGCCGATGAGCGGAAGTAGCCGATGATCGGTTTCGTGCTCAAGAAAGCCGTGTCGAGGCTGCTGTTCCCGCTGCCGGTCTGCATCCTGCTCCTGCTCTCAGGAGTGGTCTTGCTCAGTTTCAGCCGGCGCCGACGCGCCGGACTGGCGCTGGTCACGGCTGGCCTCGGGGTACTGCTGGCGTTGGGCTACGGAGTGCCGGCCGGGGCGATGCTGCGCCGCCTCGAATGGCAGTACTCCCCGCCGACGCCGGGTTGGTCCGTCGCCGAACTGGCCGACCAGACGGGCAAGCCGGTCTGGATCCTGGTGCTGGGCAGCGGCATGACGGACGACCTGGCGCTGTCGGCCAACAGCCGACTGGATCCGCATTTTCTGGCCCGGGTGGTGGAAGGGTTTCGCTTGCTTCGGCAGGAGCCGCGGGCCCGGATGCTACTCTCGCTTCCGGGGCGCTTGCCGGTCGCCCAGAAGCGGGCTTTGGCCGATGAGCTGTGCCAGTGCCTGGGCATGGATCCCGAGCGCGTCCAGCTGTTGACGGACGCCCTCGATACCGTGGATGAAGCGCGCAGCATGGCGCCGAGGGTGGGAGACGCGCCGGTGGCGCTGGTGACCTCGGCCTCGCACATGGCGCGCTCCATGCGCCTGTTCGCGGGCGTCGGACTCCATCCCGTCGCTTGCCCGACCGATTTCCTCACGCCGAGGCCCGATGCCCCCCGCGAGTTCCATGTCGTCTCAGTCTATCCCTCCGCCGAGAACGTCTGCCGCAGCGAACGGGCCGTGTACGAGTGCCTTGGTATTGCCTGGGCAACCCTGCGCGGGCAAACCTCAACCCCAAGCGGCCGTGAGCCGCCCCCCGCGACCGCCCGTTGACCCCGAGACCGCAGGCGCCGCCGCCCGGGTGGCCTGGCACGACCAGATGGCCCACCCGCACCGCCTCAGCAGAAGCTGGTACACAGGCGCCCGCGGGACTCATGCCGTTCCTCGGCCAGACGAATCAGCTCACTGACCAGCTGCGAGTAGGTCAGCCCCGAGAGCTGCCAAAGACGCGGGTACATGCTGATCCGAGTGAAGCCCGGGATCGTGTTCAGTTCGTTGACCACCAGACGCTGGTCGGGCATCAGGAAGAAATCCACCCGTGCCAGTCCGGTACACCCCATGGCCTGGAACGCCTGGACGGCCATTTCCTGCACCCGCACGGCCACCTCCGCTGGCAGGTTCGCAGGGGCCTCCAGGCGGGCGCCGTTCTCGTCGAGATACTTGGCTGCGTACGAGTAGAACTCATGCCGGGGGATAACCTCTCCAGGCACGGCAGCGCGCGGGCTTGCGTTGCCCAGCACGGCGCATTCGATCTCGCGGCCCGGCATGTAGCGCTCGACAAGCACCTTATCGTCAAAGCGGAAGGCCAGCTCCAAGGCCGCCTGGAGGTCGCCTGGCGCCTTGACTTTGCTCACTCCCACCGACGACCCCAGGCGGGCCGGCTTGACGAACACGGGCCAGCCCAGCTCGCGGCCCACGGCCTCGGCCTTGACCGTGTCGGCCCCCCCGGTCACAATCAAACCGTCCGCAACCGGAATGCCGGCATAGGTCAGGACCTGCTTGGTGATCGCTTTGTCCATGCAGTTAGCGCTGCTGGTGTGGTCACAGCCCACGCAGGGAATATTCATCATTGCCAGCAGCCCCTGGATGGTGCCATCCTCACCGTAGGTGCCGTGCAGCACGGGAAAGGCCACGTCAACCGCCCACGGCTCGCCCCCGGCTGCGGGGACAAGCCAGCCCCGCCCGTCCCGGCAGCACAGAGAGACGGCCTCACCGCCGGGGGCCAGTGCCGTACGGGCAGGGTCATTGCGATGGAGAACGAAGTCCGCCGGGGGCAACCGCCGCCAGGCGCCGTTCTTATCGATGCCCACCACCGCCAGGTTGAAGGCGCCCCGGTCAACCGCAGCCACCACATTGATGGCCGACTGCAGGGCCACCTCGTGTTCCGCGGACCGCCCACCGCAGAGGACCAGCAGATTGCGTGCAGACATGCGTCTCTACTCCACCTTGACCGAATTCACCTGGCGCGGCCCCCTTACGGCCGGGACGCACACGCCGCCACAAACGCCTCGAACAGAGCTTGACTCGCGGGGCTGTCGGCATTGCGCTCGGGGTGCCACTGGACGCCGACCACGAAACGCCCCGCGAGCGCCCACTCCAGCGCCTCCACCAGCCCGTCCTCGGCCCGGGCGGCCACCACCAGGCCCTTGCCAACGCGGTCCACCGCCTGGTGGTGACGCGTGGTGACCTGCTGCGTCTCGCCGCCCAGCAGCGCCGCGAGGCGAGTACTCTGGCACAGGGTCACGGGGTGCAAGCGTTCCCCCGTCTCCGGGGCCCGGTGGTCCAGGCTCCCGCCCAGGTCCGGGACATGCTGGACGAGGGTGCCACCCAGCGCCACATTCAGCTCCTGGATCCCCAGACAGATACCGAGCACCGGCAACGACGAGTGACGTAACGCACACTCCAGCAACTGCATGTCCCAGGCCTCCCGCCGGGGATCCAGCAACTCGGCCGCGGCATGGGGAACCTGCCCATAGCGCCGGGGATCGACGTCCCGCCCGCCGGTAAACAAGAGGCCGTCGACCCGCGCCGTCAGCTCCGCGGCAAGCTCCACGTCTGCCTGGGGTGGCACCACCACGGGCAGACCTCCCGCCGCTGTAATCGCTTCGATGTAGGCGCGCGGACACAGTGCAGCCCCATCGAGCGAACCGGTCCCGCTGAGATTGGCGGTGAGAGCGATCAGGGGCCTGTGCGTCATGCGGCACCACATTCCTCGGCCGCGTCAGGCCTCACCGCGACGGCGGATTTCAAGCAAGCGCTTCATCACCGCATAGTGATCGGAGGTGGCGCCCCGGAGACCGAAACTGTCGTGCAGTTCGAGATACAGGGCGTACAAGGCGGCATACACCGCGGATGAGGCTGGGTCGGGACAGTACACGGTCTTTTTGAAAGAACAGAGGGCCGCCTGCGCCTCCTCCACTGTGGCGTAACCACCGACGGCCGGACCGGCGACCACCGCCGCCATGATGGCCGACCCCAAAGCACAGGTCTGGGACGAGGCGCTCACCCTCATGGGCCGCCCCAGGACGTCCGCATAGATCTGCATGAACAGCGGGTTCTTCTCGGCAATGCCCCCACAGGCGATCACCTCACTGACCCCGACCTGGTACTCTTGCAGACGATCGAGGATGCGCCGGGCGCCGAACGCGGTCGCCTCGATCAGGGCCCGGTAGATCTCGGCCTGCGAGGTATGCAGGGTCAAGCCCAGGATCAGGCCGGTCAGCTTGGCGTCGACCAGAACCGTGCGGTTGCCGTTGTTCCAGTCCAGCGCCAGGAGACCGCTTTGGCCAGGTTTCAGTCGTGTGGCCTCGCGGGTCAAGCGGCCATGCAGGGCGGCATTGCCCCGACAGACGTGGGTCACAAACCAGTTGAAGATATCGCCCACAGCGCTCTGGCCTGCCTCGATACCGTAGCAACCCGGCAACACCGAGCCCTTGACGATGCCGCAGACTCCCGGGATGTCGGGCAAGCGTTCGGCGGCGGGCGCCACCAGGATGTCGCAGGTGCTGGTGCCGATGATTTTGACCATGCGGCCCTGCCCCACGCCGGCGCCGACGGCGCCGAGATGAGCGTCGAAGGCGCCGACCGCGATGGGGATGCCCGCGGGCAGCCCGAGTCGGTCGGCCCAGGCGGGGCAGAGGCGACCCGCGGCCTGGTCGGAGGTGTAGGCTCGCGCCGGCAAGCGCGCCCGCAAGGCGCCAATCTCCGGTGCCAGCCTGGAAAGAAAGTCGGCATCCGGGTAGCCACCCCAGTCATCGCAGTACATCGCCTTGTGCCCAGCCGGGCAGATGCCGGCCTTGACCTCGGAGAGGTCCGACAACCCCGCCAGGACCGCGGGAATAAAGTCGGCGAACTCCAGCCACGTATAGGCCGCCTCGAACACCGCACGGTCCGTCCGCAAGCAGTGCCAGATCTTGCTGAACAGCCACTCCGACGAATAGGTCCCCCCGCACTTGGCCAGATACTGCGGCCGATGCTGGCGAGCCAGAGCCGTGATCTGCTCCGCCTCGTCCATCCCCGAGTGATCTTTCCACATCCAGGCTTGCGCATTCAGGTTGCGCGCCAAGCGTGGGTCCGCGGCGATGGGGCGCAGGCGCCGGTCTACCGGGATGGGCGTGGAACCCGTCGTGTCGACGCCGATGCCGATCACCTGGTCCGGCCGGAATCCACGGCGGCCGAGAGCCGCGCTGAGGGCGGACGGCACGGTGGCCTGGAGTCCGTCCACAAAGTCTTGCGGGCACTGGCGGGCCACGTGGGGGTTGGCCGGGTCGGTGAGAACCCCGGCCTCGCCACTGGGGTAAGCCCAGACGGAGGTCCCCAGTTCGCGGCCGTCGCGGCAGTCCACCACCACACAACGCACCGAACTGCTGCCATAGTCGAGACCGATGCTGAAAGCCGCTTGTCTGCCCATCGGATGCGTCTCCCGCTGTCGCGGTCGTTCGTCTCCACGCCGTCGCGGCGCCCCCACCTCACGCTGCCAATATGCCGCGAGGCCCTGCCCACACAAGGACCTCACGGGGGAAAAAGCAGCGGCCGGAATGGGCCGCCGTGAAATCCACCCGCGGAAATGACGGGGATTCGCCATGACAAGTCTCAAAACCTGCCTATAGTGATCCCATGAATAGGCAACAAGGGAACCACCCCATCCATGGATGAGTATGTCTGGGACGTTGTGCCGTGTGACGCCGCGGAAGTACAAAAACTGATGGACGTGGCCGCGGTCTCTCGGCCCACGGCCTTGGTTTTGGCCACCCGCGGCATCACCTCACTGTCAGTGGCAGCCTTCCTGAACCCGACCTTGCAGGATCTCACCGACCCCTTTGACCTTCCCGGGGCCCGACAGGCGGCGGAGCGTCTCTGGCGAGCCATCCTCAACGGCGAACGCATTCTGGTGCATGGCGACTATGACACCGATGGCATCACGGCGGCGGCGCTGACGTCGTGGGTCCTGCGCCGCAATGGCGCCGACACCGAGTGCTACCTGCCCCACCGCATCGACGACGGTTACGGTTTGACCGTGGAGTCCATCGAGAAGGCTTGCGCCGACAAGTGCCGGTTGCTGCTTACGGTGGATTGTGGCATCACCAGTTACGAAGCCATCCGGATGGCGCGTGAGCGGGGCCTCGATGTCATCATCACGGACCACCACATGCCGGGCGCTGAACCCATAGAGGCGCACACGGTCGTGGACCCCAAGCTCCCCGGAGCGTCTCCGGAAGTCCAGGATCTGGCCGGCGTGGGCGTGGCTTTCAAGGTCTGCCATGCCTTCATCAAGTACGGTCGGCAACACGGCTTTGGGGGCGAGGACACCGATCTGCGAGAGGGCTTGGACCTGGTGGCGCTGGGCACCGTGGCAGACATTGTGCCGCTGCTGCACGAGAACCGCCTGCTCGTCAAGCACGGCCTGGCAGTGCTGGCTCGGCAACAGCGTCCTGGCGTGCATGCTCTCTGCGAGATCGCCGGTATCCGCGAGGGCTTGGGAACCGCCGACATCACCTACCGACTTGCCCCCAGACTGAATGCCACGGGCCGCATGGGCGACCCGATCGACAGCCTCCGGCTCCTCGAAGCGGACAGCATGGCGAATGCACTGGCGCTGGCGCGCACCCTGGATGACCACAACCGGCAACGCCAGTTGATCGAGGAAGAGGTGGTCCAAGGCGCCGAAGCGCAGATCGTGCAACTCTACGACCTGCAGACGTGCCGCGCGATCATCGTTTGGAACGAGCAGTGGCACCAGGGCGTCGTCGGCATCGTCGCCTCGCGGCTGGCGCGGCGCTATCACCGGCCGGCCGTAGTCCTGACGCGAGACCCCAGCGGCCAGTACACCGGGTCTGCCCGCAGCGTCCGCCGCATCAGCCTCGTCGACCTGCTGGAGCAGTGCAAGCACTCGCTCATCAGGTTTGGCGGTCATGCCATGGCCGCCGGACTCTCGCTGGACGCCCACATGCTACCCGCCTTCTGCCGTGACTTCGAGGCCGCGGTCGGCCTGGTGCTCGGCGCCGATGCCATGCGACCGCAGTTCGACATCTCGGGCGAAGTCGGCCTGGGCGAACTCTCCACTCGATTCTTTGCCGAACTGGAGCGCCTGCAACCATTCGGCCACAGCAACCCAGAGCCGCTGTTTCTCACCCGCGGCGTCGCGCAGGAACGCTGCACCCTCATCGGCAAGACGCACACGAAGGGAATCCTGCGAGACCCCACCGGCAGCAGACTGCCGTTCATCGCCTTCGGTCGTTTGCCGGAAGAGTTCCCCGAACCGCCCTGGGATGTGGTCTACACCCCCCAACTGAACCGCTTCAACGGCTCCGAGTCCCCCCAGTTGCGCCTGCAAGATGTCCGCAGTTGCCGGACCTGAAAAGCGCGGCTAGTGCGGGTCGGTGGGCCACCCCCCCGAGTTGTGTAGGTTGTTCAGGATGTACCAATCGATCGCCTTGTACCCCTGCACATGACCATCGCCGTAGAGGACATTGCCGTAGACCCTGTGGTTCGGCGTGGTGATGCGGTCCGCGGCGAAACCGGTGTCGGCGTTGCAGTTCTTCTCGGTGAAGCCCGCCTTGTAGATGTAGTCCAGATGCGCGTCGACCAGAACCCCGCCTGGGGCGGGGGTGGTCTTGCCGCTCGGGCAGATGAACGTCTGCATTGACTTAGCCACTCCCTGGAGCACGAGCTTATTCAGTCCCAGGGCGTTATGACCATCGGGAAACTGCTCCTCGAAGTCATCTGCATAGGCCCGCAAGGCAAGCCCGATATGATTGAGGTTCGCGGCGCAACTGACGCGCCGCGTCTTCTCCCTGGCCGCGTTCAGGGCAGGCATCAGCATACCGGCCAGCAGCGCGATAATCGCGATAACGACCAGCAGTTCGATCAGAGTGAACCACTCACGAGTATGTCGTCGCATGGGGTAGCTCCGTTCTAGTCCTAACCTATCCAACGCGGCGAGAATCAGATCGTTACGGTCATCGGCACTGCCCGTAGTGTCCGTTAGTGTAACCGCCAACGCGGCAACAGACAAGATGAAAGTGCAAACGCGACCAGAAGACCACGCCGACGGTGATTCCGACCTCGGGAGGTCGGCCACCTCACCCCGAGCGCGCGGCGACGGGTTTCGTCAGGACCGCGGCGGCTGAACCTGGCGCAGGCAGAACTCCGCCATCCGCGCGGCGGCATCGGGCACCGCAAAGCCGCGGATGGCCTCGCCCATGGCGGCGAACTCCGGGGCACCCGCCAGCCAGGTCCTGAGCTGTTCTGCCAGTCGGGCCGGGGTGGCCTCGGCCTGGGGCAAATGCACGGCTCCGCCCCGGGCCGCGATAACCCGCGCATTGGCCGTCTGGTGGTTCTCTGCCGCGGTCGGTAATGGAATGAGGATGGCGGGCCTGCCGAAAAGCGCCAGTTCGCAGATGCTGGAAGCCCCGCCACGGCAGATGACCAGACCGGCAGCCAGGTAGCTATTCTGGATGTCCGGATCCGAGCGGCGCACCCAGGCCGGAATGCCAGCCGCACGATACGCGGCTTCGATGGGAGCGTTCTCGTCCGTACCGGTCAGATGAATGACCTGTACCGCCGCGGCGCTATCCCCCAGCTCCGGCAGGGTCCGGCACAGTGCGTCGTTGATGAACCGCGCCCCCTGACTACCGCCGAAAACCAGCAGCGTCCGGCGCTGGCGCGTCAACCCCGCGGCAGCAGCAAACGCCTCGGGAAACACGCCACTCTGAGCCGCCGAGACCAGAGCCTCACGCAAGGGCATGCCGGTGTGCAGGGTCGGACAGCGCACCCGGCAGCCCTCCACCAGCGGCAGCGACAGCCCCGCCCCCACCGCCCAGCGCGACAGGAAGCGGTTGGCACGACCCATCCAGGCGTTGCCCTCGTGCAAGACCAGCGGGATACCCTCCAGACGAGCCGCCAGACAGGCAGGCACCGCCGCAAAACTGCCCATGCCCAGAAGCAGGTCAGGCCGGAGTTCTCCCAGCCGCCGCCGGGCAGCCTGAACCGCCGCGACAAAGCGCCACGGAAAACACAGCGCCGACCACGGGCCACGGGGCAGACGAAACGCACGTACCTCACTTGCCCTCAGGCCATTTCGAGAGGCCAGTCCGAGCTGCTCCGCGGCGTGGCGGCCGGCCACCAGCAAGTCGACCGTGGCGGCCCGGCGTTCGAGTTCGCGCGCAATGGCCAGGGTGGGGTAGAAATGGCCCCCCGTCCCGCCACTGGCGATGGCAATCTTTGCGGTCACTGGCGCTCTCCCCGGCCGGTGCGGGTGGCAGCCCGCTCCAGGCATATCAAGGTCTTGCTCACCGTGGGGTAGTCCCTGAAAGTGAACCCCCGTTCCTGGAACCAGCCGCTGTCCGCGAGCGCCGCCTCCACCTCAGGATCCCGCACCAGGGCCACGTCCACCCCCAAGATCAGCGGTAGGTCCTGACGCTCCTGAACCAGGCGTAACCGGTCGCGCAGCGGTCCGGCATGCCAGCGGTGGAAAAGCTCCAGATGCAATACCGTGCCGTCGGCGCGAGTGAAACTCAAATCAGGGAAGACCATTTCCTGGCCCCTGCCCTGAAGAAACGGCGTCTGCCCCGTGATGCGCCAGCCCTCGACCGTGCGTCGAAAATGCTCATGGAACAGCCGGATCTCCTCGGGCACATAGGCACTGAAGTTGCGATAATGCGAGACCAGGCCGCAAGCCTGCGTCAGGCAGAGGGGCCGCAGTTTGCCCTTCCACTCGACCTCCGCCTCCAGCCGCCAAGCGTCCAGCCCACAAACGGCCGGGAAGAAGCTGGCCAACTGCAGCCCGTAACGCTTCGCCTCGGCAAAAAGGCTGGTCGGCCCGTCAATGTGGAGACGGAGCGCGACCGCGCCGGGGTCCTGCGAAAGGCGCGCCAGGAGGCGGAAGAAGCGCAGGTACTTGAGCAGGCGGCGCAGCTTCGCTGGGTCCGGCGAATGCACCACCACGTCCAGCGCCGAAGCCCGTAACAAGAGAGCCTGCACCAGTCCCACGTTGTAGCGCTCCAGGAGCTGCCGCGGGTTCAGGTCGCGAAAGCGGGTCAGGCACTCGTTGTCCGGCAGATCGGCGTAGAGGCCCGGCGCGGCGGGGTCCGGGGCGATTCCGGCGCGCGCCAGGACCGCGACGCGGTACCGCTCCACGTCTGTCGGCGCTCCCTGGCTCAGCACCTCTCCGGAGGCCCTGAACACGGCGGCCCGAACAGCCGGGTAGTCGCGCCCCTCGGCGACCGCAAACTCGCAGCGGTCTAAGAGGAGTTTATTCAGGCCGCGAGCCCGCAACGGGTCGGGACAGGTCGCGAGCAGGCTCGCCGCCATCTCCTCCAGCGCGCCCCGGCTGGGCGACGACGGCGCACGGTACACCAGCAGCAGCCGCTCGGCAAACTGCAGGAGGACGTCGTCCGCCGTATCCACAAAGCACGGTCGAACCGCGCCTCGCTCAAGGCGGCAGCTAATGAGGTCTTTCGTAAGCACGGTGTTGACGTCGCCGGTCACTCACAAACGACTCGCTGGTGCGGGCACTGACCAGTTCGTACAGTACGGCCTTTTTGCCCGCCAGGGGACGGAGGATACGCCCAAGACGCTGAACGTGCTCACGCACCCCGGCCGATCCCGACACGACGATGCCCACGCTGGCCTCGGGAACGTCGACCCCTTCGTTCAGGACACGGCTGGTCACCAGAACCGGGTACTCGCCCCGCCGGAAGGCGTCCAGCACCTCGCGGCGCTCCGTCAACCTGGTGTGATGGGTCAATACCGGCAGCAGAAAACGCTGGCCGATCTCGTAGGCGGTCGCATTGTCGGCGGTAAAGACCAGCACCCGCTCGCCGGCATGGCGGCAAAGCAGGTCCCAGATCATCCCATACTTGGCACGGCAGCTACGGGCGATGCGCTTCTGCGCCAGGTAGGCCTCGAAGGCTTCGCGACCGCCCGCTTGCCGGGCGCAGAGCGACAGGAACCGCCCCCAGCCACCAGGGTCCGCAAAGCTGATCTGATTCTCGCGCACAAAGGCCGTGTAGACCTCGCGCTCCTGGCGGTACTGACGCTCTTCGTCCGGCTCCAATTCCAGTTCCAGGCGAACCGTGCGGTAGGGCGACAGTACATCGACGTCCATCTCGTCGATCTCGCAGCGGTAACAGATGGGCCCGATCAAGGCGCTGACCCGATCCTCGCCCCCGTCATCCCGTTCTGGCGTGGCCGTGAGCCCGAGCCGGAAAGGAGCGATACACATGCGGGCAAGGTGCTGCGTGGCCGCCCCGGGCAGATGGTGGCACTCGTCCACCACCAGCAAACCGAAGCGGTTGCCGTAGAACTCCATGGTCAGCACCGCCGATTCATAGGTCGAGACGGTCAGTTCGCCCAGCCGACGCTCCCCGCCCCCCAGGATGCCGATCTCGGTCTGGAAGCCCTCACCAAGCTGTCGCACCCACTGCTCGAGCAGGTCCAGGGTCGGAACCACGATCAGGGTAGAACGCTGGGTGCAGTGGATGGCCAGGCGCGCCACGAACGACTTCCCGGCGCCCGTCGGCAGCACCACGACCCCACGCCGCCCAGCGCCCTCCCAGGCCGCCAGGGCGGCGCCCTGGTAAGCTCGCGGCGAGCGGTTCTCCGCCAGGCTCAGAGAGAGCGTGGCGAAAGCCCGGGCACGGTCTTCATAGGCGAGGCGACCGCGGTGCAGCGTCAGGATGATGTCAGCATAGGCGATTGCCTCGGCGCGCCAGAGACCCACGCGGTCATCACGGCGGCACCAGGACCTGACCGACTCCGTCTCAGCGTCCGGACCCCCGACCAGAAGCGTGCCCAGCTGGAAGTCGATCGTCACCATGGCAGGCAGTATACCCCGCCGCAGCGCGACTGCCACGCCGGAGCGCTCTCTGGCGCGTCTGGAAAAGACGGCCACAGCACGCATGTTACGGGGTGTGGCGCGTGGCGTCCGCGTGGCCCGGCGCCCGGCCACGGCGCCGGGGTGGCGTCGGCCGACCCCGGCTCTCAGTACAGCGACGCGGAAAGGTGCCAGCCAATGGACCCGGTGAGGTTCCAGCCAAGTCGTTCACTGCTCATGCGTTGGGTGGTCGGCGCCGGGCTCGGCGCGGCGGCCGTGGGGAAAGCGGTGGCCGGCCTCTGCGCCGTGATGGCCTACCCTCCAGACACCGGCTTTCTTGCCGCCTTTGCCGCTACCTGGCTCCTGGGCATCCTGGTGGCCTTGGCCTACTTCCTATCGTTGCGCTACACCCTGGACAGGCACCATATCACCAAGGTCGCCGGGGTCCTTTGGCGCTGCCGCCGATCCATTCCGCTGGATAAGATCACCAACATCGCGGTTCGCCAAGGGCCGATTGAACGGCTTCTGCGGATAGGTCAGGTCTGGATTTACACGCCCTCCAGCGGCAGCGACACGCCGGAGGAACGCTGGGTTGGGATGCCGAATCCTACCGCCGTCAGAGACGCTATCCTGCTGCGGGCTGAAGCCGTCCTCCCGGCCACCGCCGAGAGCGCCCTGCTGGAGAGGCGCGAGATCGTGGCGCTGTTGACGGAGATCCGCGACCGGCTGGTGCGTATCGAAGAGCATCTGGCACCGCCGACGGCGGCCAGTACACCGTCGGCGTTGCCTGACCCTACCCCCCATACCCGTTGACTTGGAATGAGGCAGTTCCCGTCTCGGGTCAGCGCGAGGGCGGGGTTCCTGTAGTGGTCTCAACTCGAGGCGAAAGGTCGGTTCGATGAGCAAGATCAAAGTGGCCATGGTCGGGATGGGTGGCAGAGGGTCGTGGATGGTGGAAGCGGTGGCCAAGCGGCCGGACGTCGAGATCACGGCGGTCTGCGACCGCTACCTCAAGCGCGCCGAGTACGTCGCCCGGCAGTGCCAGCTCACCACGGCGCGCGTGTTTGAGGACATCGAGGCGCTGCTTGAGTCCGTGGACTGCGACGCGGTGATGGTCACCACCACCGACGCCCATCATGCCGAGGTGGTGGTGCCGGCCTTGCGGGCTGGCAAGTTCGTCTTCTGTGAGAAACCGCTCGAGACGACGGTCAAGAAGTGCAAGGACATCATCGCGGCGGACCGCCGAGTCGGCGGCAAGACGTTTGTCGGTTTCAACCTGCGCTACGCGCCGGTGTACGCCAAGGTCAAGCAGATCATCGACAGCGGGGTGTTGGGTGATCTGCTCACTATCCAGGCCGATGAGTTCTACGATGGCGGTCGCACCTACTTCCGGCGCTGGAACCGTTTCCGCGCCGAGGGGGGGGGCCTGTGGATCACCAAGGCCTCGCACGACTTCGATCTGCTCTACTGGTTTGCCGGGGCCAAACCGCTGACCGTGCATGCCCTTGCCGCCAAGACCTACTACGTGCCCAAGGCCGAGGCCGCGATGCAGTGCCGTTACTGCAAGCTGGAAGCGACCTGTCCGGACCGGGCGCCGCGCGAGGCCTCGGCGCTGGTGAAGATTCGCGAGGAGAGCGGTGGCGAGCCGCATGATCTGTGTTTGTACAACGCTCCGAGCGACACCTTCGACCACGGCATTGCCACCGTTGCTTTCGAGCGCTCCATCATGGCCACCTACACCTGCAACGTGGTGGCCGGTTTCTCGGATCGCCGCATCCGGGTGTCGGGGACCAAGGGAACGGTCGAAGGCTGCCTGTCGGGGAAGTCGTTGACGCTGTACAAGCGCGACCCGAGTTCGTGCGTCCAGGTCCCCATCGAGGTGGACTTGGGCATCTCGCACGGCGGCGCCGATGCGGATGTGCAGGAAAGCTTCTTCCGCTTCGTGCGTGGCGAAGCCGAGCCCAAGTGCCGCCCGCAGGATGCGATCACGCCGGTGTGCCTGGGGTTGGCGGCAACCCTGTCCGGCGATACGCACCGGACGGTCAGCCTGGCGCGCTTCCGCATCTGAGGCCCCTGGAGGATTTCGCCAGGCGGGATGCCGCGGGACGCAGGTCAGTGCCGTGGGGGGTGACGAATCAGGGTTCAGCCCAGCCCCCGGCGGCGGCCGGGCATACCGGAATGAGACTTGCCGACGCGGTTCCCATTCCGATCCGGCCGGTACGCGCCGGATCGCCTGGAGGGCGGCCCTGCGTGGCCGCCGCGGCGCCGACGCAGCGGCGCCCTCCAACGCCCATCGTCCGCCGCGGCGGACTAAGGGCGGAATGGGAAGCGCCTGGTGTCATAGGAGGTTGCTCCAAGTCTCATACAAGGGTTCAGGCTGGGGCCGGACATAGTGGAATGAGACATCGAGCCTGCGCCGCGATGCGTACGTAGTAGAGGCTTTAGCCGGTTTCGCGCCCCCATAGAGCCCGCCTCAAGGCTCGACTAGATACCCGCGTCGCGACCGGCCTGCGCCCAGGAAGTCTCATACAAGGGTTCAGCCGCGGCTTCGCTACCACCTCGGGGGCTGGGGCTGCTGGCCTGGCGGGGGTTGGGGCTTCTTTTTGGGATGCGGCGCAGGCGGCAGGGGCGGCAGGGGCGGCGGGGGCGGCAGCACCTTCATGCCGTGGGGCGGCCTGGGCAAAGGCAAAGGCACCGGAACAGGAACGAAGCGGGGCGGCGCGTGGGGTACATGCCGCGGCTGGGGTACGTGATGGCTTGGACCTGGACCCACGTAGGGGTGAGGCCGCGGACGCGGACCCCAAACAGGAACGATACAGCCACTACCAAGGCAGAGACATCCCGTCAGCAGTCCGAGACCGACCAGGCGACAGCACGCTCGTACCCCACCCAGACGCGCGTGCCGCAGGTTCATCCAGAAGACAGGCAGGAAAACGCAGGGCTTCATCGGCCACACGATCCTTTCTATCAGCCACCACATGGACCGGAGGACACCGCGAGATGATGACACCCAGGGAGCGCGTGCTGGCCGTGCTACGCGGCGAACCGGCCGACAAAGTACCCTTCACCATCTATGAGTACAAGATCCCTCAGTGCGCCATCGAACGACAGTTACGCAATGACGGCTTGTGCATCGTCAACCGGCGCGTCTCTGCCTGCAGCAGTTCCCGTCCGGACTGCACGGTTGAGACGCAGACGTATAGCGAGAACGGTCGGCCCCGGGTGCGCACGGTCTACCGCACCCCCGTGGGCGAGGTGGACGAGATTGCGGAGCCCGCATCATTCACCAGTTGGATTCTGCAGAAGCTCTTCCGCAAGCCGGAGGACTACAAGGTCCTGTATTGGCTCGAGACCCACACGCAGTTTGCGCCGGCCTACGAGTCCTATGCAGCGGCGGAGGCCTGGATGGGCGAGGACGTGATCCTGCGCGGCGGCATCGGCCTCACCCCCCTGCACCAGATCATGATCGGCTGGATGGGGGTGGAAACCTTCGCCGTAGAGTGGTACGAGCGCCGCGACGAGATCCTTAAGCTCGAAGCCGTCATGCGCGAGAACCGGCGGAAAGTCTACCCGCTGCTGGCCGAGTCACCCATCACGCACGCCAACTACGGCGGCAACGAGGTACCCGAAGTCATGGGACCGCCGCGCTTTGCCGAGTTCTGCGTGCCCCTGTACAACGAGTGCGCCGAGCATTTTCGGCGACACGGCAAGAAACTGGGATCACACCTCGACGGCAACAACGCCGCCTGGGCCGACCTGGTGGCTGGCAGCGCCCTCGACTACGTCGAAGCCTTCACCCCGGCGCCAGACACCGATCTGACCCTGGCCGAGGCCCTGGCCGCCTGGCCGGACAAGGTGATCTGGCTCAACTTCCCCTCCTCGCTGCATCTTGCCAGCCTCGATACCATTCGGCGTACAACCCGCGAATTCGTCGACCTCGCACGGCAGACGGGCCGCGTCATCATCGGCATTACCGAAGACATGCCGGAAGATCGCTGGCAGGGGAATCTGCTGGCCATCTCCGAGGTGATTAACCAGCGCTAGGGGGAGCTGCCGTGCGACGGGGGGTAGAAGCCCGCGGTCCGGGGCACCGCCGGACGGCCTTCACTTGCCCGCCGCCAGGATGGCCTGTATTTCGAAGAGATTGCCCTTGCTTTCAGGGGCCTTCTCGGCCAGCAACTCGACCCGGATGCGATGCGGTCCGGCCAGCGCACAACGCGGCAGCACTCCCGCGGCCGAGTAGCCCCCCCAGTCGGCATTAAACCAGGCTTCGTGGGTCGTGGGCACACCGCCGTCAACGCTCACCGCGACGCGGCCCATATCACGCTTGATGCGGTGGAAGACCAGGGTGAACGCCTGCCCGGGCAGCTCAAACTCCAGCACACTGCCGGGGACCTCGCTGCGCCAGCCGGGCCCAAAGGGTCCTTTCGCCAGCTCGGTCCAACCTTGGTTGCTGAGCGGAGTCAGGTCCTTCGCCGTGAACAGACGGGCGTACTCGTACAGGTCGGTCAGCAGCGGCGCCGGAAGCGGCGGTATGGGCGCCAGCGCTGCGTCCGTCGGCAGACTGGCGCGAACCGTTTCGAGCACGCGGATGACCAGGTCGGCGCAGAGGCGGTGTCCGGCGTCGTTAGGATGCACTTCATCGGCTTCAATCTCTTCCCATTTCAACCGGCCGGCCGCGATCTCCGGCCAGGCGGCATCGCGGAGGCTGACCATGGGCACCGCGTAGTGCGCCCCGACTTTGCCGTGCCACTCCTGCGCGTTGCCGCCATTGCGATGCATGGTGAACAGCATGACGACCGCGGGGGCCTTCGGGTGCTTGAGGATCTGCCGAAGCAGTCCCTCCAAGGTCTCGGCAGCGGCCTGGTCGGCGGAGTCGTTGACCGCGTACTCCACCACCACGACATCGGGGATGTAGGCCAACAGGTCCTTCTGCACCCGGTGTGCGCCCAGATTCGAGCCCGTGGCCCCGATGCCGGCATTGCGAAAGGTGACCGGCGCCGCGGGATAGGCCTGCCGCCACCAGGCCGCCACCAGGCTGCCGTAGTTCAGCTCGGGCTTCGAGGCACGGGCCCCTTGAGTGATGGAGCCCCCGATCACCCCCACGGTGATGGGCTCGCCGCGCCGCGCCCGGGCCAGCGCCCGCTGCAGCCTGGCGGCATCGCCAGCGCTGACCAATGCCCGTTCCGCCATAGTCTGTGTCAGCATGGATTCCGCTCCTGTAACCGTGATGGATAGCGCCACCAGCGCCAACGCACTGCCCAGTCTCATAGCTCGATCTCCCTGTCAGTCACCAGCGGCCATAAACCTCGACCAGTTCACGCAGACGCTCGATGCGGCGCTCGTCGGCCCCCGGCGGCACCTGATCACCCGCATTAGCGATGAGAGCCGGAGAGCTCTGCCGCAGTTCCAGCCAATCGATGGCCGCCCGTTCGAAGCGCGCCAGGGGCACATTCGGCAGCCAGAGGTCCGGCGAGACGCCGCCGCTGAGGATGAAGTGCTCTCCCACCTCCGCCCGGCACTGCGCCGCGGTGAGATCGCCCATGGGGGTGGGCGT
This sequence comes from uncultured Victivallales bacterium, assembly GCA_903834675.1. Next base: position 28,165 of record CAILKC010000377.1, read on the forward strand.
CACCGCATCGGCGGCGTCGGCGCCGCAGTTGCAGACCATGCGCAGGGCCCCGCGCAGCCTGCCATCGATATGCACGGCCACCTTCTTGCCGCACGCCTGGAGGCGGCGGATGGCGGCGCGGTAGAAGTCGCCCGACCAGCGCTCAAACACGGGCGGCGGCTGCACGTCGCTGGAGAGGTTGTCCCCCATGATCACGATCTCCGCGGGCGAATTCGCCACCAGGTCCACCAAGTCGAGGGTATTGGCATTGACGCGCTCGACGACCCGTGTCAACAGTTCTGGATAGTCCGCCGCGGCATAGAAGAAGCCTTCGACCCCCATCCAGTAGTGCAACAGGTGCCCCAGGGCGCTGTAACCGAGCGGCAGATAGACGACGCCGAGATCCCCAACCGCCTCAACCCAAGCCGTGTAGCGCTCCCAGTGCGCCTCGAAGCTCCGGCCGCTCAGCGCCTCGGCAAAGACCGCCAACTCGCCCGGCGTCCGGATGCCCCACTGGCTGATGCCCCAGGCGTAGGTCTGCGGCTCCCAGCGCCGCCGCCGTTCGATAGCGCCCGTCGGCGTCTCAAAGCGGCTGATGATCTCGAGGCCGTCCGGGGTCTCGACCCGCTGCGTCGTGGCCCGCACGCCCTCGGGATACCGCGTCGTGACGAAAGCAGCCAAGTTCGGCAGGTAGAATCCGGCGCCATAGCGTCGGTGTACGGCAATCAGTTCGGTCTCCGGTTCGGTGTAGGCCCGGCTCAGGTCCCAGGGCTTCTGGGTACGCTGGTAGAACCAGTGCGACAGGTCCAGCATGAACGGCACCCGGTCCGGCCGAGTCCCACGATATACCGCCAGGATTCTCTCGCGCTCGGTCATGTTTCCCCCGGTCTGCACAGCGGCCCGACGTCGCGTACTGTCGGCTCCCCTGCCCCAGAGGTCAACCCGGCCCCACTGCGCGGATTCCTTCGGCTTGCGGGAAGAGGCCGGTGACCCTATGTTTCCGCTTCGCCAAGAACGTCACCGTGGAGCTGAATCTCTATGTCTGAAAACGACGACATTGTCTGCATCATCCTCGCCGGTGGGCGCGGCAAGCGCATGGCCAGCAAGGACCTCCACAAAGTGTGTTTTCCGATCGCGGGGCGGGCGGCGATAGTCCGCGCCATCGATACCTATAAAGAGGCGGGGCTACGACGCTTTGTCATGGTGGTCGGGCAGATGGCGGAGCAGGTGATGGCGACGGTGGCCGCGGTCCACCCTGAGGTGCTGTTCGTCTTTCAGGGTGAACCCCGGGGCACTGGCCATGCCGCCATGGTGGGCGTGGAAGCCCTGGCCGCCCTGTCGTGCCAGGGGCACGTGATGATCGTGATGGGGGACAAGGTCACCCGTGCGGAGGCCGTGCGGCGGCTGATCCGCCGCTATCGGGAGGGGCAGCCCGACCTGCTGATGACGGCTCTGCCCAAGGTGGCCGAGACCAGTGCGGGGCGGGTGGTTCTGGATGAGAACGGGGCGGTGCTTGGGCTGGTGGAGACCGCGGACCTGCGCCAGGCCCGGACCTCCGGTCGGCCGCTGTGCCTGGGCGGCCGGGAGTTCAGCGCCGACCAGATTGAGGAGCGCAGCCTGACGGTCAACGCCTCCATGTACCTGTACCGCCTCGAAACGCTCCGCGAGGCGCTCCGCCACATTTCGCCCAGCAATGCGCAGCGCGAGCTCTACCTCACCGATACCGTAGAGTACATCGCCGCTCACGGCCGCGTCGACAGCCTGCTGGTGCCGGAGGCACAGGACCTCATGGCCTACAACACGCCTGCCGAACTGCTGGCCATCGAGGAAGTCGTCCTGAAGCGCGAAGGAACACCCCTGGCCGCGCCGCCGCCGGAACAGGTGGTCAGCCGGGAGTATCTCAAGCCGGCGACCGAGTGGCTCGCGATTCTGGAGGAAGGCGGACCGGCGCTGCGGCGGGTGCTGGCCGGGCTGTACGGGGACGATACGACCGTGCTGGACGAGCGGCGCGACGCCATGCGCAAGGTGGTGCAGGCCTTCATCGGTCAGTACGGCCCGGAGCGGCTCACGGTGATCTGCCGCGCCCCCGGTCGCATCAACCTCATGGGACGCCATGTTGACCACCGCGGCGGCTTTGTCAACGTCATGGCCATCAACCGGGAAGCGCTGGTGGCGGCCTCCCCCCGAAGCGATGACGTCGTGCGCCTACGCCACCTGAATGTGACCCAGTTCCCCAACCGCGAATTCCGCATTTTCGACCTGCTCGGCGAGGAGAGTTGGTCTGGCTGGATGGACTTCCTGCAATCGGGAACCGTCCAGCGCGTCCTGAAGGCGGCCCCAGGCGACTGGAGCCACTACGTCCGCGCTCCGCTGCTGCGCCTGCAGTATGAGCGCGACCACCTGCGCCTGAAGGGCATGGACTGCATGGTCAGCGGTAATATCCCCATGGGCGCCGGGCTGTCTTCGAGTTCGGCGCTGGTGGTGGCCTTCGCGGAGGCGGCGGTGGTGCTGAACGGGCTCACGGTGGCCATGCGCGATTTCATCGACCTCTGCGGTGAGGGCGAATGGTTCGTCGGCTCACGTGGCGGCAGCGCGGACCACGCCGCCATCCGGACCGGACAGCTTGGGCAGGTCTCGGCCATCGGCTTCTTTCCCTTTCGCCTGGCGCGCGAAGTCCCCTTCCCGGCGGGGCTGCGCGTGGTCATTGCCCACAGTGGCGCGCGGGCCGTCAAGAGTGCTGGGGCGAAGGGCGTGTTCAACCAGCGCGTCGCCTGCTACCAGATTGCGGAGATGCTGCTCAAGGAGTATTGGCCGGCGGCAGCCGGAATGGGGCACTTGCGCGACCTGAGTCCCGACCATCTCCAGGTGGACCCCGCCGACGTCTTGCGGGCCCTGACGTTACTGCCGGAAAGACCCACCCGCGCCGAGTTGCCGGCACGGGTGCCAGCGCACCTGCACGGTCGCCTGGAGCAGATTCTCACCAGCCACGAGGACGTCGGCCGCTACGACCTGCGCGGGGCGGCGCTGTTTGGCATCAGTGAGTGTATGCGCAGCGAACGCTTCGCCGACGTCCTGGCCAGCGGGGATCTGGAGACGGTGGCGCGCTACATGAGAGCCAGCCACGACGGGGATCGGGCGGTGCGCTGGGCCGCAGGCCTCTCGACGCCCTTCGCGGTGGACACGGGCACCGCAGCACTGCTAAGCCTGGCGGGAACTGGCGCCGATCTGCTGGACTGCTCCGGATCCTATGCCTGCAGCACGCCCGACATCGATCGGATGGTGGACCTGGCCCGGGCGGTGCCGGGCGTGGTGGGCGCGCAGTTGGCGGGGGCCGGCCTGGGCGGCTGCATGATGGTTCTGGTTCGACCCGAAGCGCTGTCGGCGTTGCAGCAGACGCTGCTGGAGAACTACTACCTGCCGCGAGACGTGCCGCCGGAAATGCATACCTGTTCGCCCGTGGAAGGCGCCGGCCTGCTCGGAGTAGCATCGGCCTGAGGCCGACGCTAAGATCGCGAGGAAATGCGGGGCAAGGCCGTTGTATCCGTCGGCGTCAACGCTATAGTGACCGGCCAGATAACATACCACGGCCTCGCATTCGGCGGGGCGGGCAAGCACACCAGCAGGATCGGAACCGATATGGGATCAGTGAAGAAGAAGCGCCGCAAGAAGATCGCACAGCACAAGCGCCGGAAGCACCTTAAGGCTTTGCGTCACAAGAATAAGTGACGCTAGTTGACGGTTGACCGGATGCCGGGGATGCCCTCCAGACGGAACATAGCGCGCCTCATCATGGCGGCGCTGGGAATCTGGATTGGAGGAGTCCCCGGTTTCTGTTTTGGGGCTCGCATACCACCACCTCCCGACGATCTACGCTTGACCGTGGCGGAGCAGCAGGCTGCCGCGGCCCTGCGGCAGTTCGCCCGTGGCGTCTACCTGCAGATGTCCTCACGCGTCGGCTTTGACGAGGCGGCGGCATGTTACCAGGAAACGGTTCGTCTGCTGCCGCAGGCGACGCTGGCGTTTGAGCTTCTTGTCACCCCGTATCTCGTGCAGCAGCGCTATGACAAGGTGGCTGAGGTGCTGGCGCCACTGGTGCGCGACAATCCGGCCTCCGTCCCACTGAACATCGTCTATGTCGAGGCTCTGCAGAAGCTCGGGCGCGAGACCGAGGCCGTGGCGCATCTGCGGCGGACGCTCGAGGCCGCCGAGTGGCGGGAGTCGGCGGTCTTTCGTGAACTGTTCTGGGCTCTGTGGCGCGCGCGGCAGTACGCCGACTGCGAAGACTTACTGAGCCGGGCGCGGCATCAGCCCGCGCTGCGTGAGCAGTTTGTCGTGGAGCACGCCAGCGCCATTCTCTACAGCACCCTCAGGCACACCGAGAAGAAGGGGCCCACGACGCTATCGGCGCGCCAGGCGCGGCGGCTGGACCAGCTCACGCTCGAAGCGGCGCGCCGCGCCGCGGCGGCGGCAACCCAGGCAGAGCGTACGGACGACCTGCGCAGCCTGGCAGCCCTGCTCCTGGACGTGGGCGACGCGCCGACGGCAGCCGACACCCTCGCGAAACTCCGCCAGGAAGCGCCCGCCGACGAAGCGCCGGTTCCCGAGCTGTTGTTGCTCGAAGCCAAAGCCTTGCAGTTGATCGGCAAGACCGACGAGGCGGTCCGGCTGCTCGGCCTGCTGCGTGAATTTGGCGGCCTTGGCATGCAGCTTTACCCGGGCATGGCCGAGGTCTACTCTGATACCGGGCGTCTGGCGGAAGCGGCCGAGGTCTACGAGGAGGCCCTGACACGCTTCCCCAGCGCTTCCCCGCTGCGGCTGCAACTGGCGTATGTCTACCTGCGACTGGCGGAGCCCAAGAAGGGCCTGGCCGTGCTGCTGCCGGAGCCGCAGCTCTCGCCGCCCGGCCTGCGCTTGCTGGCACACCTCTATCGTGCCGCCGGGCGCTCCGCTCAAGCCCTTGACGAACTGCAGAAGGCTGAGGTCGCGGCGCGGGCGGGGAAGGACCAGGGGTTCTTCAGCGTGGATATGTATCTGTTTGGCAGTTCCCTGTGCGAAGAACTGGGCCGGGTAGAACTGGCCATCGAATATGCCCGTAAGGCTCTGGCCCTGGCCCCCGACGATGCCGCCGCCTGCAACTTTCTGGGCTACCTCCTGGCGGACCACCGGCAGTCTTTGGAGGAAGCCGAAGAACTGATCCACAGGGCGCTCGCGGCAGAGCCCGAAAACGATGCCTATCTGGATAGCCTGGCCTGGGTCTACTACCGGCAGAACCGTCTTACCGAGGCTCACGAAGCCATGAATCGCGCCGTCCGCGCCGGCCTGCATGATCTCGATGGCGAGATTCTGGACCACGCCGGCGACATCTGCGCCGCACTGAAGCTTGCAGAACTGGCGGGGTGGTACTGGGGGAAAGCCCTCGAGGCCAACGCCCCCGGGCGTGAAGCCATCGAGGCGAAGATACGCAGCCTGTCCCGCTGAGTTCGGTGACGGCACGATGCCTGACGCGATGGCCCTCTGGTGAAAGACGCGGGGTTAGCTATGGAATTCACGCAAGTATGTCGCTCCCTGACCGACATGGCCGGGGCGTCCTATGTCGACGGGGCTTGCCGGGCGCGGGCCTTTCTGACCGGTGAGCCACTGGGGCGGCTGCAATCTCTGGCGCGCGAGCCGGTCGACCTCTGGCCGAGCGCGATGCAGTCTCGACTGCACGCGCTGCTACCGCGGGTCGGGCAGCGCGTGATCGAGCCGGTGCAGGGCTCGGCCAGAGGGGGTTCCACGCGCGCCTTCACGGCCGCGACGCGCCTGGCGGCCGCGCCGTTGGCGGGGTTTGGGTGGTATCGGGTCGGTGAGGACGGGCGGCTGTGCGTGATCTCCAAGAGCGAGCATTACCACGTCGCCCTGGGACATTCTTTTCCGGGCTACGGACTGATTGAGCGCGCCAGGGCGCTGGGCATCCCGAATGCGACCCACAACAACACCCGGGGACACCTTACGCGGTTGCTCGAAGAAGAACTCCTGACCGCGGCAAACAGCGGCGGCGGCGGGCTCGACTGCGTCCTGAATCTTGAAACCGGCAGCCTGGCGCTGGAGGCGGCGCTCAAGCTGGTGCTGGCCCGCTTTCATCCGCACGCCGAAGGGGTCGCAGCGCCGCCGTACCACGGCCGCGTACCGGTGATCCTGGTGATCGGCGATGACGACGGCGGACTCACGGCCAACTACCATGGGACGACCGTGCTGACCCAAACGATGCGGGGGCTGTGGCCCACGCTGGGCGCCGGCCTGGAGCGGGCGGGCCTGTTCCGCGTCCGTGCCGTCCGTCCGAACTGCAGCGCCGACCTGGAGCGGGCTTTCCGTGAGGAGAACACGGGCGAGTGCCGGGTCGCGGCGCTGTTTCACGAGATCGTGATGATGAACTATGGGGCGCGGGTGCTCTCGGAGGCCTTCCTGCAACACGCCTACGCGCTGTGCCGTGAGCATGACGCGGTCACGGTCGTGGACGAGATCCAGTCGTGTGCCTGGTACGAAGGCGGCTTCCTGCTCCGGCCCTACGGCATCGAGCCCGATATGGTGGCCCTGGGAAAAGGCTTTCCGGGCGGCGAGTATCCCGCCTCGCGGCTGCTGTTCCGCTCACGCTTCGATGTGCTGCCACAGTTTGGCGCTCTGGTGACCAATGGGCAGGAGGAGCTCTCGTCTCTGGCGTGCCTGATCACCCTGACCTGGCTGCGGGCCAACGGCGCGGCCATCACCGCCAACGGCCAGCTCATCGAACAGAACCTGCGCCACCTGAGCCAAGCCTTTCCCCACGTGCTCGAAGGCGTGGAGGGCCGCGGGCACCTGCTGGGCTTGCGCTTCCGTGACCTCAGCCGGGGTCGCGCCTTTGCCGAACGGCTGAACGAGGCGGGTTACGATCTCAGCGTGCAGACCTACAAGGCCACCTGCCCGCCAGTGGCTCTGTGCAAACTGCCCATCATTGCCGACGACGCTCTGATTGAGGCGTTTACCGCCGCCTGTCGTGAGGCTCTCGAAAAGGCCGACTGAGACTAGTGTGCGACGAGGGCCTGGTTCGGCGCTACAGTAGAGCGGCGCACAGGTCGAGACCGAGTATGAACGCAGAACCACTCATCATCCGCATCGCCGAAGCCCTGGCCGAGGCCCGCTTGGATGCCGTCCTGATCGGCAACGCCGCCGCGGCGTTGAACGGGGCGCCGGTCACAACCATGGACTTCGACTTCATGGTGCGTGACACTCAACAGGCACTCGACCGCATCCGGGAGTTTGCGCGGGCTCTGAACGCAGAGGTCATCCCGCCGCGGACCGATGTTTCCCGGGTCTACAGCGTGGTCAACGAGCAGGATGGGCTGTTCGTGGATTTCCTGGATACGGTCACCGGGGTGTCGTCGTTTGCCTCACTGCGCTCGCGGGCTGCGGTGGTGCAGTTCGGCCGGGGTACTCTGAGGGTCGCCAGCCTCCGGGATGTCCTGGCCAGCAAGCGCGCCGCCAACCGTCCCAAGGACCGCGCCGTGATCGAGTTGATCGAACTCACGCTCAGGGAGGCCGACGCGAAAGAAGGGGGTGAGACGTGAACGCCAGGCGCGAAGCGCCTCCGGAACCCGACCGATCTGAGGTTGAGGCAGCAATCCGGAATGAACTGCGCGAGCGTGACTTGCGCATCATCAGGTCACTCTTGAGCAAGCCCATGTGCGAGCGGACGCACTTCCTGCGGAAACGTTTGCCCAACGGTGGAAGCTGCCTCTGATGCCGACGTAACCCGCACGGTCCGCGTCGGAACGCGGTTGCCGCGATGCCGGGATCACGCCGAATGCCCCCCAACTTAGGCCAGCGTGCCGCACGCGGCGCGGTCCCGGAAAGTAGGTCGCGACTACGCTCGCGACACCCCATCCGAAGGAATGACGCCAGCGGAGTGGCGTCCTACATTCCTCGATCCGGTCAGCCGACGCAGCCGACGGCTAAGTTGGGGGGCCTTCGGATCACACCCACGCTCCAAACCGCGCCATCGGCCCCCATTCAGGCTTCTCGCCATCCCGCCTGGCAGGGTTGCGGTGGGTCCTCAACGGCCTTGTCCCGGATCACCTCTCCCGGCTGCGGTCACAGCCTTGGGCGGGGGCCATGCCGAAGAAACGCAGGGCGTTATCGGTGGTCTGGCGTGCCAGGTCCGCCTCGCTCAGGTGTTTCTCCGCGGCCACGCGCTGGCCCACCGCCACGACGTAAGCCGGCACATTCCTCTTGCCGCGATGCGGGACGGGCGCCAGATAGGGCGAGTCCGTCTCCAGAAGCAGCCGGTCAACCGGCACCACCGCCAGCGTGGCGCGGATGTTGTCGGCCTTGGGAAAGGTGGTCATCCCGTTGAACGACAGCAGCGCGCCGAAGCCGAGGGCTTCTTCGGCCTGGGCTGGGGTGCCCGTGAAGCTGTGGATCAAGATGCGCAGCCCTGCCGAAGCGACCGCCGCCAGCATCGGCAGGCAATCGTCGAAGGCGTCGCGACAGTGAACGATAACGGGGCGCCGGAACTCACCGGCCAGGTCGAGGAAGGCGGCGAAGACACGACGCTGGTCGGCGCGGGGCGAATGGTCGTAGTAGTAATCCAGCCCGATCTCCCCCACGGCCACCGCCTGCGGCGCCGCGAGAAGGTCGCGGAATTCGGAGAGGTCGCCGGCCTGCTTGGCAGCGTGCGGATGCACCCCGACCGCGGCGCCCACCCCCGACTCGCAAAGGGCGACCTCCAAGGCGCGCCGGGAGTCGTGGGCAGCGGTGCCCACAACCAGGAAGAAGCCGACGCCAGCCTGCCGAGCCTGGGCGAGGAGCGCCGCCGGCGCATCCTCCGCATCAAGATGCAGGTGAGTGTCGAACCAGGTCACATCGGTCATGAGGGGTCATCCAGACCTCCTGCCGGAGGTCCGCACCCAAGGCACGGCGGCCGCACCCGAGGCGCTCAGTTGCCGGCGTCGAAGTCCTCGGGAGTCTTCACGTAGTACTTCGGGCGGAGTTCGGCAATGTAGGCCTTATAGCGGCGCTCTTCTTCTTCGTGGCGCAGGACGTCACTGATCCGCGTGCGCAGATCGTGGTCCAGGGTCGGCAGGCTCTCCTCCCGGCGCTCCATGAGCTTGACGATGTAGAGGTTGGACCCCAAGTCGACCGGTGCCGCGGCCACCTCGTCGGGTTTCAGACTTTGAATGGCCTCCTGAAGCTTGCCCGCGGGGGCCGTGATCCAGCCTTGGTCTCCACCCTCTTCGGCATGCAGGCCTTCGGAGTAGGTCTTGGCCAACTCGGCGAAGGGGATCCCCTCCTTGAGTTTAGCATAGATTTCGGCCGTGACCGCCGGCAGGCGCTCGCTGTAGCGGCCCTGGCTCTTCTTGAGAATCACCGCATGAATCCGCACGGCGGCCTTCTGGGTCAGCTCAGCGGAGCGTTCACGGTAAAAGCTCTCGATCTGCTCGGGGCCGATGCTGACGGTGCGATAGATGCGCTCGTTCAGGAGAATGTCGATGGCCACCTGCTTGCGCATTTTCGTTTCGAAATCGGCAAAGGTCATCCCCTCGGCGGCAAGCATCTCCTCGAACTTCAGCCGATCACCACCGCAACGGTCGGTCACCACGCGGTCGATCTGACCCTGGAGTATATCGAGGGGCACCTTTCCGCCCAGCTTCTTGAACTCCGCGAAGACCAGTTCGCGGTCGATCAAGCGCTGCATAGCGCCACGCCGCAGGGTGTCGATCTGGGGTGCCTGGTCGTCGCCCGCCAGTTGTGATCTGAAGCGGGGGCCGCCTTGGGCGATGGATTCATCCAAGTCATGCAGGGTGATCACTTCGCCCTCAACCACGGCAACCACCGAATCCCCGCGTCCCGCCGCGCGCACGGACGAGGCCAGGCCGAGCGCGAGCGCTGCAACGAGCAAGAGTCTCCAGATCATGAGCCTGCCTTCAGGTTGGGATGGATGACTGCCTAAGGAACCAGCGGGCTCCCAGCGCCGCACACCATAGCATACCGGGGTAGCCTTCGCCAGGTCGGTTCCGGGCTTGACCGGGGCGATTCCCTGCGCCGGCAGAGCGCAATCCGGCGTACGCAAGGTATACTATGCCCTTCAGTCGGCTCGAACGCGCTCTCGTCACGGGCGGGCCGCTAGGCGAGTGCGCAGGCAGGATACGGATGCCATTATGACCTTGGACGAACTCAAGCCACAAGTGACCCAGGGCCGCGACCGGCTGGACCACTTGAGGGGGTTTCTTTGACATCGCCGGCAAGGCGGAGAGACTCACAGACCTAGAAGCGCAGATGACGCGGCCGGAGTTCTGGGACCGGCGCGAACAGGCCCAGGCCATCATCGAGCAGGTTCGTACCGCGCGCAATGTCTTGGACCCCTTTCGCCGGGTGCAGGCCATGGTCGACGACCTGGTTGTGCTGCTGGAGTTTGCCGAGAGTGAGGGCGATTCCGGCGAGTCTCTGCGGGAGGCTGGCGACCTGTGGGAGACGCTGGGGCCGGCCCTCGACAAGCTTGAACTGGCCAGTTTTCTGTCCGGCCGGATGGATGGCAACAGCGCCGTTTTATCGGTCAGTGCGGGGGCCGGTGGCACGGAGTCTTGCGACTGGTGCAACATGTTGTTGCGCATGTACACACACTGGATGGACCGGCGTGGGTTCACGTACGAGACCATCGATATGCAGGTGGGCGACGAGGCTGGCATCCGCGGCGTCACCCTGCTAGTGAGCGGCGAGTTTGCCTACGGGTATCTCAAGGCTGAAAAGGGCGTACACCGCCTGGTGCGCATCTCGCCCTTCGATGCCAACAAGCGCCGTCATACCTCTTTTGCCGCCGTGGATGTGGTGCCCGAGATCGACGATGACATCCAGATCGAGATCAACGAGGGGGACCTGCGGGTCGACACCTACCGGTCCAGCGGCGCCGGCGGTCAGCACGTCAACCGTACGGACAGCGCCATCCGTCTGACCCATCTGGCCACCGGGATCGTGGTTGCCTGCCAGGCCGAACGCTCGCAGCATAAGAACCGCGCCACAGCCATGCGCGTCCTGCGGGCCCGCCTGTACGAACACGAGGAACAGAAACGGCGGCAGGCACATGCGGCAGAGTTTGGCGCCAAGACCGACAATTCATGGGGCAACCAGATTCGCTCCTACGTCCTGCAACCGTACCAGATGGTGAAGGACCTCCGGACCGACGTTGAGACCAGTAACGTCAATGCGGTTCTGGACGGCGATCTGGATGCCTTCATCGAAGCTTATCTACGGCAGAAGAAAGACTGATGGGCGTCTGCACTGCCCGCGCGCGTCATTATGGATCAGACGACAAGCAACAACGGAGGATCGCGTGTCATGAGTTGTGAGTGCGCCGTCAAGCGGTCGATCGATACCATCCGTCTCCTGGCGGCCGATGGGGTCCAGAAGGCAAACTCCGGGCACCCAGGGATGCCCATGGGTTGCGCCGACTATGCCTTCACGCTGTGGAGCAAGTTTTTGCGCTTCAACCCCGACGACCCGCAGTGGGTGGGACGGGATCGCTTTGTGCTTTCTGCCGGACACGGCTCGATGCTGCTGTACAGCCTTCTGCACCTGTTCGGCTACGATACGAGCCTCGATGACCTGGCCCAGTTCAGGCAGTGGGGCAGCAAGACTCCGGGCCACCCGGAGTTCGGCCACACCAAGGGCGTCGAGGTCACCACCGGACCGCTGAGCAGCGGCCTGGCTTCGGCCGTGGGCATGGCCATCGGCCTGAAGCAGTTCGCCGCCCGCCTGGGCAATCCGGAGTTGTTCGACCAGCGCGTCTTCGTCATCTCGAGCGACGGTTGCATGATGGAGGGTACAAGCCACGAGGCCTGTGCCATCGCCGGTCACCAAAAGCTGGATAACCTGGTGGCCTTCTACGACGACAATGCCATCACGATCGAGGGGCCCACGACCCTGGCGTTTTCCGAAGACGTCGGTCAGCGCTTTGCCGCCTACGGCTGGCACGTCATACGCATCAACGGCCAGGATACAGGCCAGGTCAGCCGGGCGCTGACCGAGGCCATGGCGACCAAGGGCCGTCCGATCATCATTATCGGCAAGACCACGATCGCCTATGGCGCGCCCCACCTGCATGGCTCCGCCGAAGCCCACGGCGCCCCCCTCGGCGCCGACGAGCTCGCGGCGACTAAGCGGGCGCTAGGCTTCGAGCCGGAAGGCTCTTTTGTCGTGCCCGACGAGGTACGCGAACTCTGCACCGGCCTGGTCGCCGAGAAGAAGACAGCCGCGGCCACCTGGGACCGCCGCCTGGCCTCCTGGCGTTCGTCGCAGGCTGACAAGACGGCGCTGATGGACACGCTGCGGGGCCGGACCGTGCCCGCCGACATCCTCAAGCAACTGCTGGCCGCGGTGCCGGCCAAAGAGACCGCCACGCGCAACTCTGGCGGGGTGATCATGCAGCGCGCCGCACAGCTCGTGCCCGCGCTTACCGGTGGTTCGGCGGACCTGAACCCCAGCACCAAGACCTACCTCGAGGCGGAGAAGGACTTCACCCCCGAAAACCGGACCGGCCGTAATATCCACTACGGCGTCCGCGAGTTGGGCATGGGGTTCTGCACCAACGGCCTGGCCCTCTCCGGGACCGCCATCCCCTTCTGTTCCACCTTTGCGGTTTTCTCCGACTACATGAAACCAGCCCTGCG
>CAILKC010000378.1 GCA_903834675.1 uncultured Victivallales bacterium
GGGCGCAAGTCAGCTCCGTAGGGGTTTGCTTGTAGGAGACTTGCAGCAACCTCGTATGACCCAAACCGCTTCCCATTCCGCCCCTCGTCCGCCGCGGCGGACGAAGGGCGTTGGAGGGCGCCGCTGCGTCGGCGCCGCGGCGGCCACGCAGGGCCGCCTTCCAGGCGATCCGGCGCGTCCCGGCCGGAGCGGAATGGGACCCGCGTCGGCACGTCTCATTCCGGTAGGTCCGGCACCAGCCGGGGGCTGGGCTGACCCTGAACCCTGTTTTCCTCTCCGCCAGTCTCCGAGTCCGTCTCCTTCAGTCGCCGTTTCTCCGTCTCGCCGTCTCGCCGTTTCCTGAACCCCAGGACCTGAGGTGTCACCACCTACGGAACTGACCTGCGCCCTACCCTGAACCCCATCCTTGATGCGGCGCTGCCGAACCACTATAGTATACAGCTATGTTTTTAGATCGGGCGGCGCGCTGCCCGCGACGGCGGCAGGGGCCGTTCCAGACCGTCCAGCCTGCCGGTCCGGCGCCCGTCTCCATGAATAGATCGGTAACGAGTTTCCGCTATGCCTACGTACGAGTACAAGTGTCAGAGCTGCCAGCGTCGTTTTGAGGTCTCCCAGAGGATGACCGAGAAGCCGCTGGTCGAGTGTACGGAGTGCCATGGGCCGCTCAAACGGCTGATCGGCGCTGGCGCCGGCTTTCTGTTTAAAGGCAATGGCTTCTACGCCACCGATTACCGCAGCGAGTCCTACAAACAGGCAGAGAAGCGCGCCAGCAGCGACGCCGCGCCCGCCACCCCGGCCACCACCACGCCAGCCGCAACAACCACCCCGGCCGTGACCCCCTCCGCGGCCTCTGGCGCGCCGGCTGCTGCCAAGACCGGCTCAACGGAGAAGAAGCAGCCATGATCAACTGCCCAAAATGCGGCGCCGACAACATGATTGGCGCCATCTTCTGTCGTACCTGCAGCGAGAAGCTCAACCTGAATGACCTCTCCCCGGACGTGTTCGATGCGCCGAAGGTCCCTGTGAGCGTCAAGCTGTTCAAGATGCTGCAGCGGGTGTTGATTCTGGGGTTCGTGGTGGGCCTCGTGGCGCTGGTGACCGGCCTATTCCTGCCGGTCGAGGTTGTGGCCACGGGGTTGTTGGAGCAGAACGCCATGAACGTGGCCCAGCGCAAGTACGCGGCGCTGCAGGCCCCAACGGCGCGCACGCCGAACCTGATTCCCTTCTCCAACGACGAAGCCACGGCGGTGGCGAACCAGAGCCTGGGTCTACCCGGCGCCGGTACGGGCAACAAGAAGCCGGTACACCTCAGCGTCGAGTTTCTCGCCAGCGGCAACTGCAAGTTCATCCTCAAGGCGATGGTCTTCGGCCAGCTGCCGATGTACACCGTGGTGATTGCCAAGCCCAGCGTCAGCAGCCCGGGCGTTGTCCGCCTGGACGTGCTCAGAGCCACCGTCGGCAGGCTGCCCCTGCCAGGCGCCCTGAAGCAGCATGGCGTGGCGCAGTTCAGCGCGCTGAACGCGCGCAGCGTCTTTGCCACCGCAGAGGGCCGGGTCCAGGCCCTCAACCTGACCGGCGGCAAGTGCGAGATCACCATCCGGCGCTGAACGCCGGTCCGCTGCCGCTGTGGCTGGCCGTGGAGGTGCGCGCCATGCAGGCGGCTCTGCCATCCGATCCCTGCTCGCCGGATCCTGTCCGCATCCTCTACCGGGATGAGTTCTTTCTCGCCGCCTACAAGCCCAGCGGCCTGGCGGTGCATCGCTCGGCGCTCGTACGCCAGGCGCCGGTCATGCTGCAAAGCCTGCGGGACAGCCTCGGACTGTTCGTCTACCCGGTGCATCGCCTCGACCGACAGACTTCCGGCCTGATCCTCTTTGCTCTGACCGCGGCGGCCGCCCGCGCCCTGTGCGGACAGTTCCGCGACCAGCGCGTGGCAAAAACCTACCTAGCCGTCGTGCGCGGCTGGCCTGCCACGCAGGGGATCGTTGACCATCCCGTTCCGGTTGCGAGCGGCGCCTCCCGACTACCGGCGCTCACGGCTTTCCGGCGGCTGGCCACGGTCGAACTGCCGGTCCCCTGCGGGCCCCATGCCAGCAGCCGCTATGCCCTCCTCGAACTCCAACCGCGCAGTGGTCGGTATCACCAGCTCCGCCGACACCTCAAGCACCTCTCGCATCCGATCGTCGGCGACACTGCCTACGGTGACGGCCGGCACAACCGGCTGTTTCGGGACCTGTTCGGCAGCCATCGACTGCTGCTGCAATCGGTGTGTCTGGAGTTCAGTCACCCTGACAGCGGCGCCCCCCTGCGCCTGACCTGCGAGCCCGATGCGGAGCTGCTGCGCGCCTTCCCTGGCCCCGATCCAACGCTATTCGCCGACCTCCGCCAGCACTCGGGCGACCCGGGGTCCGCCGCGGCGCTATAGTATCACGACGGGTACCAGGCGCGTCATCCCGCCAGTAGACGGCGGTCGCCAGCCTACACGATCCACCACAACAGGGAGAACGGACGATGAAGAAACGGATGCTCGGAGTGGCAGCCATCGCGGCATTGGCACTGCTTCCCGGCTGCGGCAAGAAGGAAGCCCAGCCCGTACCCGGCCCGACCAAGCCGCAAGACAGCGTGCAGCAGACGCCGGCCGCGGAGCCGCAGAAGCAGCTTAAGGCAGTGCAGGCCGACGCCGTCCAGGCGGTCGAGAAGACCGCAGCCGCGGCTGCGGCCGTTCCGACCCCAGCCGCAGAAAGGGCAGAGGCCGCCGTGCCGGCCGTGGCGGCCAAGGTTGAGGCTGAAGCAAAGACCGCCACGTCGGCGTTCGACAAACTGGTTGCCGAAGCCCAGGCGCTCATCACCAACAGGAAGTACACGGACGCCCTCGCCAAGCTCCAGGCCGGGCTGCAGCAGCCGGACTTGGACGCCGCCCAGAAGTCGACTCTCCAGAAGCTCATCGACATGGCCAAGGCGGCGCTCACGAGCGAGGCCACCAAGGGCGTCCAGAACAAGGCCGGCGGCCTGCTCAAAGGCATCGGCGGGAAGTGAGGCGACGCGGCCGCGCGCCGCGCGCGGCTTGGGGCGCGCCTTCGGGGGGGCGCCGCAAGTTGGTTGTGGCCGGCGGAACGACGCCGGGCGGGAGCGGAGCGGATGATTGCCAGGTTTGGCTATGTTCGGCTGGGCGCCGCAGTCCCGGAGGTCCGGGCCGCTGCGGTGGGCGACAATGTCACGTCCATGCTGGCGCTGGCCGCGCAGGCCGACGCGGCCGGCTGCGACGTGGTCGCCTTCCCTGAGCTCTGTATCTGCGGCTACACCTGCGCTGACCTCTTCGCGCAGCGTCGGCTGACCGACGCTTGCCTGGACGGCCTCTCACGCTTCACTGAGGCGACCGCCGCTCTCGCGCCGCTCTTCGTGGTCGGGCTGCCCCTGGTGGTTGACGGCCAGTTGTTCAATGTCGCCGCGGCCGTGTGCCGGGGGGAGGTCATCGGGCTGGTTCCCAAGACCTTCATCCCGGGTTACCGCGAGTACTACGAACCCCGCTGGTTTGCGGGCGAGGCCGCGCGCATCCGTGGCCGGGTTGACCTGCCCGGCGGTGCGGTGCCTTTCGGGGCTGATCTGATCTTCCAGCCGGACACGGAGACCGATCTGCGGATCGGCATCGAATTGTGTGAGGACCTGTGGGCGCCCATCCCGCCCAGCTCCAACCTGGCCCTGGCCGGCGCCACCGTTTTGGTGAACCTGTCCGCTAGCAACGATCTCGTCGGCAAGAGCGACTACCGCCTGGAGCTGGTGCGGCAGCAGTCGGCACGCTGCCTGGCGGCCTATCTCTACTGCTCGGCCGGGGTCGGCGAGTCCACCACCGACCTGGTCTTCGGCGGCGACTGCATCCTGGCCGAGAATGGCGTCCTGCTGGCTCGTGGCGAACGCTTCCAGCGCGGGGCGCAATTGACCACC
>CAILKC010000379.1 GCA_903834675.1 uncultured Victivallales bacterium
ACCGGGGGCACGCTCAACCTCGGCACGGGACTGACGCACACCTTCAGCGGCACCTGGACCCGCACGTCTGGGACGCTGAACTGCAGTTCCAGCACCCTGAGCCTGAGCGGCAGCGTGAGCGGCACGGGCGGGACCTTCACGGCGGGAACAGGCACGGTTACCTTCAGCGCCGCCGTCGCCCAGACGCTGCCCGCCGTCAGCTATTACAATCTCATCCTC
The DNA here is from genome assembly GCA_903834675.1 of uncultured Victivallales bacterium. The sequence goes on from CAILKC010000379.1 coordinate 220, forward strand.
TCGGGGAGCGGAGCCAAGACGATGACGGCGGGCACGTCCGTCACCGGCAGCTTGAGCATCGCCCCGACCGGGACCGCCACCGCGAGTATTCTGAGCGGGGCCAATCTCAGTGTCGCCAGCCTCGCCCTGGGCGGGCTGGGCCGGAGCAGTGGCACCTGGGGCTCCACCAGTTCCACCGCCACCAACAAGAACAACACCTATTTCGCGCTTGCGAACGGTTACTTCACCGTCAGCACCGATACGCGGGCCGCGACCACCATCACAACCTGGCCCACCGCCAGCGGCATCACCGCCGGTCAGGCGCTCTCCAGTTCCACCCTGACCGGCGGGGTCGCCTCGGCGCCGGGATCCTTCGCCTTTACCGCCCCGGCCACGGTGCCGCCCGCCGGCAACTACAGCGCCGCCGTCACCTTCACGGCCACGGATCCCACCAGCTACCAGAGCGTGGCCGGGGGCTCGGTCACCGTCAAGGTCAAGACCGCCGCCACCGTCACCCTGGGCAGCCTGAGCCACACCTACGATGGGGCGACCCATACGGCCACGGCCACCACGGTTCCGGTTGGCCTGACGGTCACCTTCACCTACAACAGCCTCGCCACCGCCCCGACGGCGGTCGGCAACTACGCGGTCGTGGGGACGATCAACGACGCCAGTTACGGCGGCACGGCCAGCGCTACCCTCGCTATCGCCAGGGCCGTGGCCGCTTTCGACCCGCCGTCCCTTCCGAGTTCGGCCGCCTGGGTGGCCAACAACGCGGTCAACGCCCTGGTGCGCACCGCCGACAAGATCTATCTCGCTGGCGCCTTCACCTACGTCGGGCCCAACACCGGATTCGCCGCTCTCCTCGACCCCGTGGCCAAGCAGCCCGCCGCTGTCTATCCCAAGCTGGACAATGGCGTGGCTGCCTGCGTGCCGGACGGAGCGGGGGGCTATTACGTGGCCGGGTATTTCACCACGGCCGGCGCGCTGGCGCGCAACCGCATCCTGCACCTCAAGTCGGACGGCAGCGTGGACGCCGCCTGGAACCCGAACGCGGACGGAGCTGTCTACGCGCTCGCGGTGTCGGGCACGACGGTCTATGCCGGGGGGCAGTTCAGCAGCATTGGCGGGGCCTCGCGCAACAATCTGGCCGCGCTCGATGCCAGCACGGGCAACGCCACGACCTGGAACCCCAATCCGAACAACCGGGTCAGCGCCCTCGCGGTGGTGGGCAGCACGGTCTATGTCGGGGGCGTTTTCAGTACCATCGGCGGTAAAACGCGCTCCAAATTCGCCGCGCTCAGCGCCAGCACGGGCAACGCCACGACCTGGAACCCGGACCCGACTGACACGGTCGAGACCCTGGCGGTGTCGGGTACGACGGTCTATGTCGGGGGCCGCTTCACCACCATCGGCGGGCAGGCGCGCAACCGCATCGCCGCGCTCGATACCACCACCACCCCGCCCACCGTCACCGCCTGGAATCCCAACGCCGACCAGGTGGTCTCCTGTCTTGCGGTGTCGGGCAGCACCGTCTATGCCGGGGGCGCCTTCTCCACCATTGGCGGGCAGACGCGCAGCAATCTGGCCGCGCTCGACGCCGCGAGCGGCCTCGCCACTACCTGGAACCCGAACGCGGGCAGTACGGTGTCCGCCCTCGCGGTCTCGGGCACGAAGGTCTATGTTGGCGGCTATTTCACCACGATCAATGGGACGACGAAGCGCAACTACATTGCGGAGCTGGACGCCACGACCGGCCTCGCCACCACCTGGGAACTGCATGCGGGTGCCCAGGTCAACGTCCTGGCGGTCTCGGGCACAACGGTTTTTGTCGGTAACCTTTCTACGAGCATCGGCGGCGTGCCGCGCAATCGCATCGCCGCGCTTGACGCCGCGACGGGTGCCGCCACTGCTTGGAATCCGGATGCTGGCGGTGAGATTTATTGCATGGCCGTTTCCGGCTCGGCGGTCTATGTCGGGGGCCTTTTCAATACCATCGGCGGGGCAAATCGCAACCGGCTCGCCGCGCTCGATGCCACCACTGGCCTGGCGACGTGGGCGGATCTTGTCGTGAACGGCCGCCCTCGCGCCCTGGCGGTTTCCCGTGATGGCGCCACCGTCTATGTCGGCGGGGAGTTCTCAGGTTCCAGCAGCATTGGCGGACTGACGCGCAACCGGCTTGCGGCGGTGACCGCTGCCACCGGGGCGGTCACCGCCTGGGATCCCAACGCGAACGACACGGTTTTCGCCCTGGCGGTATCGGGCGATGGCTCCACCGTCTATGCCGGCGGACAATTCACCACCGTCGGCGGACAGACGCGAAACCGGCTCGCTGCGCTCGATGCGGCGGCGGCCGCCACGGCTTGGGATCCGAATGCGGGCGGTATTGTCCGCGCCCTCGCCGTCTCGGGCTGGACGGTCTATGCCGGCGGTGAGTTCACCACCCTCGGCGGACAAACACGCAACCGGCTCGCCGCGCTCGATGCGGCGGGGGCCGTCGCGGCTTGGGATCCCAATGCCGGCGGCATTGTCCGCGCCCTCGCCGTCTCCGACTCCACGGTCTATGCCGGCGGTGATTTCTCCACCGTCAACGGGGCGACAACGCGTTACTTCCTCGCGGCCTTCAACGCCACGACCGCCACCGCCACCGCCTGGGACCCGTACGCCTCCGACATCGTCAACGCCCTCGCCCTGGCGGCCGCTGGCACCACCGCTTATGCCGGGGGCAATTTTCAGCTCCTCGGGGGCAGCCGGTATGGGTATTTCGCGCAGTTTGGACCGCAGGTCAGTTCCACGACCGCGCTCAGCTCCTCGGTGAATCCCGCGACCTACGGGGCGAGCGTGGTCTTCACCGCCACCGTCT
>CAILKC010000380.1 GCA_903834675.1 uncultured Victivallales bacterium
CACCCACTTCGCAGGACGCGCCGTTCCCGTGCAGGTCTGCCTGCTCCCCGGCGCCCCGGAGCTGTGACAGGAGCCGCCGGACCCGCGAAACGACCGGCGTTCAACTTGCGAGTCCCCGTGCGTAACTTCCTGAGGTCTGGACGAATATCGCCCATAATCCCTCGCATGCAGATGTGCAAAAGCCGAACCCAATGTCATGGGAACTACCCCATGCTGAGCTCGGCTCTGCATTACAGGACTTTCCCGGAAAAAAGAACCAGGAAAACCCCCGACCAGCGTCACTTGCCGGAGATGGCACCATGCCCGCGGAACGTTCGCGTCGCGGCAAACTCGCCGAGGCGATGGCCAACCATGTTCTCCGTCACGAAGACGTTCTGAAAAATCTTGCCGTTGTGAACGGCGAACGTGTGCCCAACAAAATCCGGCATAATCATCGAGCGCCGAGACCATGTCTTGATGACCGCCTTGCGGCCGCTCGTGTTCAGTGCCTGGACTTTGTCCATGAGGTGGCCGTCAACGAACGGCCCTTTCTTGACCGAGCGACTCACTATTTCTTCCTCCGCTCAACGATGAACTTGCGTGACCCCTTACGCCGATTGCGCGTCTTCTTTCCCTTCGCCAACTGCCCCCACGGCGAGCACGGGTGTCCGCCGCCACTGCTACGACCCTCGCCTCCACCCATCGGATGGTCGACCGGGTTCATCGCCACACCACGAACATGTGGCCTCCGACCGAGGTAACGCTTCTTCCCGGCCTTCCCAAGACTGATCTTGTTGTGATCAAGATTCCCAACCTGACCGATGGAAGCGCGACAATTCACATGAACCATACGCACTTCACCGCTACCCAGCTTGATCATCGCGTACTGGTCCTCCTTGCCCCGCAAGGTGGCAACCTGCCCGGCTGCACGCGCCATTGCCGCACCCTTACCCGGCACCAACTCGATGGCGTGAATGTTCACTCCTGCGGGAATGTCCTTCAACTGCATCGCGTTTCCAGGCGTAAACTCAGCCTTTGGGCCGCTCAATACCGTGGCACCCTGAACCAGCCCAACAGGAGCCAGGATATAGCGCTTCTCGCCGTCAGCATAGTGCAATAACGCGATACGGGCACTGCGATTCGGGTCATACTCAATGTGCGCGACAGTAGCAGGAATCCCATCCTTGTCGCGCTTGAAGTCTATAAGACGCAAGCGCCGCTTAACCCCGCCGCCACGGAAACGCGTTGTCACCCGACCCGCGTTGTTGCGACCGCCTGTCGACCGCTTGCCGACCGTCAGCCGCTTCTCAAAAGTCCCTCTCGTCAGCTCGCTGAAGTCGCTGACACTCATGTGCCTCCGACTTGGAGACGTAGGATTGTAGGTCTTAATGCCCATAGTCCAGACCCTTCCGCGCCCATACGGCGCCGTGTCCCTCTACAGAATATCAATCTGCCCTTCGGAGAGCGTTACGACCGCCTTCTTCCAGTCGGGGCGCCTTCCATACCCTGCTGAACGCATGCGCTTCAACTTCCCCATGCGGTTCATCACATTCACCGACTTGACTTTTACGCTGAACAACGCCTCAACCGCCGCCCTAACCTCGAGCTTGTTGGCATCCTTGGCGACCTTGAAGGTATACTGGCCCAGGGCAGACGACATCTCCGTGCCCTTTTCAGTCACCAGAATCGTGTGGACAATCTTATACGGATCCATGATATTGAACTCTCCTTCAAGGAGCCAGTCGCTTGCCAAATGCTTCGATACCGGCCCGGCTGAACACAATCTTCCGGAACAGCAGCAACAGATACGTATTTACCGACGACGCTCTCATCACATGTACACAAGGCAAGTTCCGCGTCGCCATCGCCACGTTCGCCGACAACTCATCCACCAACAGCAAGGTGTCCTGACCGGCGCCAATACGCATCAGAAACTCCACCATCTTACTGGTCTTGGCCTCGTCCAACGAGACCTCGCTCACCACGATGACCTCGCCGGCGTCAACACGGTCGGTGAAAGCACGACGCAGCGCCAACTGCTGCACCTTGCGGTTCACACGCTTGGCATAGCTGCGCGGCAAAGGCCCAAAAACAACACCACCTCCGCGCCACAGCGGGCTCTTCCGCGTGCCAGCGCGCGCCCGGCCGGTGCCCTTCTGGCGCCAAGGCTTAGCACTACTGCCCGCCACCGCCGCCTTGTTCTTCGTGCTGGCACTTCCGGACCGAATGCCGGCCAGATATGCCACCACGGAATCCTTTACCGCCTGAGCGCCTCTTTCGCGCTCCAGCCATGACTCATTCAACTCCACCGCTGCGGCAGCGGCGCCCTGAGTGTCGACTATCTGAAGTGTCGTTGCCATGTTCTGCCTCAACTCCACGGTCTACTTCTTCACAGCGCTGCGCACCATCACGGTGCCGCCGGTGGGGCCAGGAATCGCGCCACTCACCAAGATAACGTCGTCGGCCAAACGCACATCGACGACGCGCAGGTTCTGTACCGTACGGTTCACGTTCCCCATATGCCCGCCCATGCGCTGACCACGCAGCGTCCGCCCCGGATGCACTTTCATACCAATCGAACCCCCACGGCGCACCCAGCCTCCACCGTGGCTCGCACGACCGCCAGCAAAACGCCAGCGCCGCACAACACCTTGAAAGCCGCGGCCCTTGGTCACGCCCGTGACGTCAACCATGTCGCCTTTTGCGAAGAGGTCGGCCTTCAGGACGTCGCCAACCTTTACCTCTGTGTCACTGTCAAGCCGCACTTCGCGAATAACCGCCGGCGGGGTGTTCTCTAGACCCGCCTCGCGAACCTGGCCACGAACCGCCTTGGAGGTGTTCTTCGCCTTTCTTGATCCGAAGCCTAACTGGACAGCACTATAGCCATCCTTTGCTCGCTTGCGCAAAGCCAACACACGGCACGGACCAACCTCGACAACGGTAACCGGCACCCGCGTACCGTTCTCGTCGTACACCTGGGTCATGCCCAGCTTCTTTCCAAGAATACCCTTCTTCATAGGGGTAATGCTCCCGCTCAAATCAGATCTTGATGCTGATGTCCACACCGGCAGGAAGGTTGAGCTTCTTCAACTCGTCAACCGTCTTAGCTGTGGGGTTGATAATATCGAGAACCCGCTTGTGAGTGCGTATCTCGAACTGCTCCATGGATTTCTTGTCCACAAACGGAGACCTGTTGACCGTGAACCGCTCGATGCGCGTCGGCAGCGGTATGGGCCCCGCGATCTGCGCACCTGTACGCTTCACCGTGTTAACAATCTCAGTGGTTGACTGATCCAGGATGCTGTGCTCAAAGGCCTGCAGCCGAATACGAATTGCTTGTCTGTTTGCCATGTCTACCGTCAGACCTCTTTACACTGTCCGCCTGGGTGTTCAGGAACCGCCGCGTAGTGCGACGGCTCCGCCGCGAAATCCGCGCGCCCTCTGCTGAGCGAACGCAACGCGGTCGCGTATCCGAACAGCTCCGCCAGGGCTACGCGAGCGACAACCCGTGCCGCCCCCTGCGCCAGCGTTTCCACCTCGGTGATCTGCCCACGACGACTCGATAGATCCCCAATCACATCCCCCAAATACTCGGGGGGAGTGAGGACATCCACCGTCATGACAGGTTCTAGCACCCGCACGCCGGCCTTCCGTACCGCGTCCTTCAACGCAAGAGCCCCGGCCGACCGGAACGCCAGGTCCGAAGAGTCCGTTGCATCATACGAACCGTCGGTAACCTGCACGTGGCAGTCTGTCAGAGGCCGATCACTGTCAACCCCGTTGCTAGCAGCCTCCCGTATCCCGGCCTCAACGGCATAGTGAAACACCGCGGGCAAGCGTTCCTCGAGAGCACTCATGGCAATCGACAACCCATGACCTCGCGGACGAGCCTCAATCTCAAGCCGAACCGCAGCATACTGCCGCGCCACACCGACCTGACGCACAAAGGTCATTTCAGCACAGGCACGCAAGCACACGGTATCACGGTAACTCACCCGCGGACGCCCAACTCGTACGGAGATACCGTATTCACGACCTAGGCGATCCCTGACAATCTCCAGATGCAACTCGCCCATGCCAGCAATCAGAGTCTGGCCGGTCTCGCAGTCCGTGCGAACGCGTAAGGTTGGATCTTCCATAGCGAGATCACGCATCGCCTCGTGCAGCCGATCACGATCGTTGGCGTGACAAGCCTCCACGGCCATGCTGATGACCGGCTCGGGAAAGCACATGGCCGATAGCGCGATAGGCGCCTCTGGCGCACAAATCGTGTCGCCCGTCAACGTGTCAGCGCTGAGCCCTGTGACTGCAGCTATGTCTCCGGAGAACACCTCCGTCCGCACTTCAGTCATGTTTGCGTGGATCTGCATCAACTCACGAATATGCTCATCCGCGCCGGTCCGAGCATTTCGAACTCGCATGCCGGGACGCGCCGTCCCGCTGTACACCCTTAAGTATGCTAGACGGCCCGTACGCCGGTCACCTGTAAGCTTGAATGCAAGGGCCGAGAAAGGCTCATTGTCTCCGATCCCGCGCGCCACCAGCCGCCCACTAGCAGGCTCGATTCCAAACACCTCACGTACGTCAACAGGGGAAGGCAGAAAATCAACAACGGCATCCAGCAGAGGACGTACGCCTCGATTGGTCAGAGCGCTGCCGCACGTCACCGGGACTACTTGGCCGGCGAGGGTGGCGCACCGTAGCGCCAACCGTATCTCCGCAGCACTCGGCGCCTGGTTTGCCAGAAAGCGCCCCATTAGCACGTCGTCGGTCTCCGCAAGGCACTCAATGAGCAAGCCCCGCGCTACCCCGACGGGTCCCTCCAGATCTGCGGGAACTGGCACGCAACGCATGCCGTGCCGACCATCGAAAAGGATGGCACGCAGGTCGATTAGATCGACCACCCCACGAAAACTATCCTCCGACCCAACAGGCATCTGAATCGCCACGGGCACCGCGCCCAGTTTCTCACGGATCCCGTCGAACACCCTCTCCATTGAAGACCCGGGCCGATCAAGCTTGTTGACAAAGGCAATGACAGGAATCCCGTATCGACGCGCCTGCCGCCACACGGTCTCAGATTGAGCCTGAACTCCGCGGACGGCACAGAACACCGCAATCGCACCGTCCATAACCCGCAGGCTACGCTCCACCTCAGCAGTAAAATCAACATGTCCTGGCGTATCAATGACATTGATTCGGTGCCCGCGCCATGGGCACACCGTGGCGGCACTGGTAATGCTGATACCGCGCTCTCGCTCCTGTATCATCCAGTCCATCGAGGCAGTGCCCTCTCCTACCTCGCCGATGCACCCGGTCACACCAGCATAGAAAAGTATGCGCTCGGTCAGCGTCGTCTTACCGGCATCGATGTGCGCCATGATCCCAATGTTGCGTACATGCACAAGCGCAACCGCGCGGCGCGGAACTTCGATAGACCTACTGGGTTGTGCGGAAACATCAACCATGTCAATACCCGGCGTGTCCGACAGAATCGGGCCTCCCAGCACCTCAATTACCAACGATAATGCGCAAAGGCACGATTGGCATTCGCCATCTTGTGCGTGTCATCGCGCTTCTTCACCGCATTGCCAGTGTTGTCATATGCGTCCAACAACTCTGCCGCCAGCGCCGCCTTCATGGGCATGCCGCTACGGGCCCGTGCAAACCCAGAAATCCACCGCAGAGCCACCGCGACCTGCCGTTCTGGCGAAACCTCCAGCGGTACCTGATAGGTCGCACCGCCCACCCGACGACTCTTTACCTCCAGGCGCGGTTTGACGTTCTCCATAGCCTGTAGGAAAACCTCGAGTGGCTCAACCCCTTTCTTGCGCTCCGCAACAGTATCTAGGGCACCGTAGACAATGCTCTGGGCCACCGACTTCTTGCCGCGCTCCATGATCGTGTTGATCAGACGGGCAACCAGCTCACTGTTGAAGCGAACATCCGGGGTCAACGGACGCTTTTCTGCTCTATGCCTTCTCATCTCACCTTCCTAGCTAAGGGGGTTACGGATAGGTTCTTCCCTACCCCTATCGGAACAATGGCACGTAGCCGATCTCTACTCAACACACCACCGCACTCCAGCCCCACCGCCGACTTACCGTACTCCTTCATCCCATCACTTCGGGCGCTTGGCTCCGTACTTACTACGACCCCGGCGACGAGCCTCTACGCCAAGCGAGTCCAACGACCCGCGGACTATGTGGTAGCGTACGCCGGGCAGGTCGCGTACGCGTCCTCCGCGCACCAGCACTACACTGTGCTCCTGTAAGTTGTGCCCTTCGCCCCCAATGTAGGCTGTAACTTCCTGACCGTTCGTGAGCCGCACCCTGGCCACTTTGCGCAACGCTGAGTTCGGCTTCTTGGGCGTACGAGTAGTCACCTGCAGGCAGACACCGCGACGCTGGGGGCAACGCGCGAGGGCCCGCACCTTGTTCTTCTTGGTCTTGGCCGACCGGCCGTTTCTGACGAGTTGATTGATCGTCGGCATTCGAGTTCCCTTACTTAACACCTGGCCGAAACAGTTTAGAAAATATAGGCGTCCGGCCGATAGATACAAGTCATACCGGACTACACCGTTACTTACATTCATCGTGCTACAGGAAGCCCCACGCCAAGGGGTAACCTAAGGCCGGGAGGATACTGTACGCACAAGTTCAGCGCCAGAATCAGAAATCCAGCAACCTCTCGGCCTCGGCACGAGCTGCAGCAGCTCGGACCGCTGCATCGTCGACCGCTGAGCCGCCCGGTTTAGCCCGCTCTTCGTACGTGCTCTCGTCAACCGTCTTCTCTAGCTTGACATTCAAGACCTTGCTGTAACCGGTTCCAGCCGGTATGAGATGCCCCATGATTACATTCTCTTTGAAGCCGCGCAGGTAGTCAACGCGTCCGTATGTCGCCGCCTCAGTCAGCACGCGTGTCGTATCTTGGAACGAGGCTGCAGAGATGAAACTGTCCGTCGCCAGCGACGCCTTGGTGATTCCCAGCAGAATGGGCTGTGCCTCTGCAGGCTGTCCGCCTTCTCCCACCACCCTGGCGTTCTCCTCCAGGAATTCGCGCCGATCAATGGACTCGCCAAACAGAAACCCCGTCGTACCCGGCTCGGTGATACGAACCTTGCGCATCATCTGGCGAACAATGATCTCAATGTGCTTGTCGTTGATCTCAACACCCTGGAGCCGATACACCTCCTGAACTTCGTTGACCAAGTATTCCTGCAGCTCCTGAGGGCCACATATCTCCAAAATCTCATGCGGCACCCGAGCACCATCGGTTAGTTGATCGCCCTTATGCACGAAGTCGCCGTTGAATACGACCACGCGTTTACCGGCCGGAATAACGTGATCCTCAACCTGGTCGTTCTCCGGGTCGCGGATGGTGATCGTGCGTCGACCTCGGTTGATCTTGCCCAACTCCACCACACCGTCAATCCGCGCAATCTCCGCCGCTTCTTTCGGGCGCCGCGCCTCAAACAGCTCCGCCACCCGCGGTAAACCACCCGTAATATCTTTGGTACGGGTGCTCTGGCGGGGAGTCCTGGCAATCGTCTCGCCACCGCTGACCTCTGTGCCCTCCTCGACCATAATGTGAGCGCCCGCAGGCAAACTGTAGTGGTCGACCACTTCGCCTTTGGTGTCCAAAATGACCAACTGCGGGTGAAGATCCTCGCGGTGCTCGAGCACCGTCGTCTCCTCAGTGCCACTGCCCTCACTGACCTCACGCTTCATGGTCACACCTTCGATGAGGTCACGGTATTCAAGATGCCCGCCAGACTTGGTGATGATCGGCACGTTATAGGGATCCCAACGCACGAAAACTTCAGCAGCCTCAACCCTCTCGCCTTCAGCCTTGCTTAGTACTGCGCCGGGAATGAGCTCGTAACTCTCGGTCTCGGTACCCTCGCTATCCTCAAGCACGGCACGCCCATTCTTGTTCAGGACCACGAACCCCCCGCCGCTCTGCTCGACACACCGCACGTCTTCAAGACGCAACGTACCACCCACTCGCGCGCGCTGGAAGGGGTCACGGAACGACGCCGCCGCAGTACCGCCGTAATGGAACGTGCGCATCGTCAACTGCGTACCAGGTTCACCAATGGACTGCGCGGCGATAATGCCCAGCGCATCGCCCTCCTGAGGCAACTCGCCCGTGGCCAAGTTGCGTCCGTAGCACTTGCAGCACATGCCGCGCTCGCTCTCGCAGGTGAGCACTGAGCGAATATGCACGGACTCGATGCCACGGTCGACAACGCGCAGCGCGATCTCAGGTGTAATCTCCTCGCCAGCGGCCACCAGCAACGCAGCCGGATCGTCGGATAGCGGGTCGCGGATGTCGTCTACGCTAAACCGTCCCGCAATGCGGTCACGCAGCGGAACCATGTCCTCATCACCCTCGCGTATGGCCTTAACAAAAATGCCATTAACCGTGCCGCAGTCTGGTTCCACACAGATGACATCATGCGCGACGTCGACCAGTTTGCGGGTCATATAGCCAGAGTCGGCTGTCTTCAGAGCCGTATCCGCCAGGCCCTTGCGCGCACCGTGGGAACTGATGAAATATTCAAGCACGGTCAGACCCTCGCGGAAGTTGGAGAGGATCGGCCGCTCGATAATGTCCCCCGATGGTTTGGCCATCAAACCGCGCATGCCGGCCAATTGCCGCACCTGATCCTTGCTGCCACGTGCACCCGAGTCAAGCATCGCAAAAACCGAGTTGATCTCGTCCTTACCTTCGTTCTTTTCCAGCACCTGAAACAGCCGAGCAGCTAACTCGTTGTTGGCCTGAGTCCAAACGTCCACACACTTGTTGTAGCGCTCCAGCTCGGTAATAACTCCCTGCTGGCGCTGCTCGCGCACCACGCTGATCTTCTCCTGAGCCTCAGCAATACGGGTCTCTTTGTCCTCGGGGATAATCATGTCATTGATGCCAATGGAGAAGCCAGCCCGAGTCGCATACTCATACCCAAGATCCTTGAGGCGGTCAAGCACATGCACCAGCTCCTCGCGCCCGACCAGGTCGTAGCATTCCTTGACCATCTGCCCCAGAGCCTTCTTTCCTGCGCACTTGTTGTAAAAGCCCATGCTCGTATGCCATATCTCATGAAAGATACAGCGCCCCGCCGTCGTCTTAATGAAACGACTGTCCTTGTCGCCCCACTCCGTGGTCTTGCCGATGTCCGGGTTCCGTATCCAGAAGTAGTCGTGGATATGTAGCCACCCGTGGTCGAGCGCCCGCAGAACCTCGAAATAGTCATTGTAGGAGCATGCCAACTGACGGCTGGTACCCGCCTTGTAGTCTGCCACGTCCTTCTCGAAACGCGCCCGCCGCCGCTTGTCCTCATAGGTGAGGTAATATACCCCCAGAGTGATGTCCTGACTTGGCGTGGTGACAGGGCGGCCATTGGCGGGCGAGAAAATGTTGTTAGGCGCAAGCATCAGCAGCTTTGCTTCGAGCTGGGCTTCATTGGACAGCGGCACATGCACCGCCATTTGATCGCCGTCGAAATCCGCATTGTACGCCGAACAGACAAGCGGGTGCAAGCGAATGGCCTGGCCCTCGATCAAGATCGGATCAAAAGCCTGGATACTCAGACGATGCAAGGTCGGAGCACGGTTCAGCAGAATGGGATGTCCCTTGATCACCTCGTCAAGCGTGTCCCACACTACCGGAGCGCGCCGTTCGATAAGCTTCTTCGCGCTGCGCACAGTGTGTACATAGCCACGCTCTTTGAGGCGACGCATGATAAAAGGCTCGAAAAGAACCAGCGCCATCTCCTTCGGCAAGCCACACTGGTGCAACCGCAACTCCGGGCCCACCACGATCACCGATCGGCCCGAGTAGTCCACACGCTTATCCAGCAAGTTCTGACGAAAGCGTCCCTGCTTACCCTTGAGCATATCGCTGAGACTCTTCAACGGCCGATTCCCGGTCCCCGTAACCGGCCGTCCGTGCCGACCGTTGTCCATTAGCGCGTCAACCGCCTCCTGCAACATGCGCTTCTCATTCCGGATTATAACCTCCGGCGTACGTAACTGCAGCAGGTTCTTTAGGCGGTTGTTGCGGTTGATAACACGACGATACAGATCGTTCAAATCGCTCGTGGCAAACCGCCCACCTTCAAGCGGAACCAACGGGCGCAGATCGGGCGGGATAACCGGCAGCACAGTCAACACCATCCAGCGCGGATCCATGTTGTTCTGCAAGAATCCCTCGGCAAGACGCATACGCTTAGCGATCTTCTTACGATTGGCCTTACTTTTCGTGTTACCCATCTCGTCATCCAACTGGGCACGCAGCGCCGCCAAGTCAGTCTGCCCTAGCAGTTCTTGCATAGCCGCAGCGCCCATACCAGCCTTGAAGGCGTCGCCATAGGTCTCGCGCGCCTCGCGATATTGCTCATCGTTGAGCAGCGCACAGCGCTGGAGTGGCGTGTCACCTGGATCCGTTACAATCCAGTCTTCGTAATACATAACGCGCTCCAAGGCGCGCGCGGTCATGTCCAACATGAGCCCAATTCGGCTTGGCATACACTTGAAAAACCAAACGTGCGAAACAGGAACGGCTAACTCGATGTGCCCCATACGCTCACGCCGTACGCGGGACTGCGTAACTTCCACGCCACACCGATCACACACAATTCCTTTATGCTTAATGCGCTTATACTTGCCACAATTACACTCCCAATCTCGCGTCGGACCAAAGATGCGCTCACAGAAAAGGCCGCCCTTCTCCGGCTTGAAGGAACGGTAATTGATGGTCTCCGGATTGCGGACCTCACCCCGGCTCCACGAACGAATCGTCTCGGGCGAGGCTACGCCTATCGTCACGCACGTCTGCTCTTCGGCTTCGTCAATGCCCAAGACTTGTCGCAGTGCACTATTATCCAAGGCAGCTGCCCTCCACGTACTGATGGGACCACGTCCCCTCGTGTTGTGATATCCGATGCCGTCAAACGCTGCGCTACGCCAGCGCCGCCTTGCCATGCTTAACCCGCACATCCAGGCACAAGCTCATCATCTCGCGCATGAGAACGTTGAAACTCTCCGGCGTACCGGCTTCCAACGTGTTGTCGCCCCGCATGATCGACTCGTAGATCTTGGTCCGCCCGACTACATCATCGCTCTTTACCGTCAGCATCTCTTGTAAGGTGTGCGCCGCCCCGTAGGCCTCTAGAGCCCACACCTCCATCTCACCGAAACGTTGCCCGCCATGCTGCGCTTTACCACCCAGCGGCTGCTGCGTCACAAGGGAGTACGGCCCCACGGCACGAGCATGAATCTTATTTACCACCAAGTGGTCAAGCTTCAACATATAGATCTGGCCAACCATCACCCGCTGGGCGAATGGCGTTCCGGTGCGCCCATCATATAACCGCGTCTTTCCATCATCACCGACAAACCCTTCACTACGGTCACGCCCAGCCTCGTCCAGCACCCGCCCGTCAGCTGCCACTGACCAGCCCATCTCGTCCACCTTAGCCCTCTTCGCCTCACGCAACAGCTCATGGATTCGGGCCTCACTCATGCCGTCAAAGACAGGGCTTGCAACCTTAAGCCCCAGCACACTGGCGGCCCAGCCTACATGGGTCTCCAACACCTGGCCAACGTTCATGCGACTCGGAACGCCCAGCGGGTTGAGCACAATGTCCACCGGCGTACCGTCCGCCATGAACGGCAGATCCTCCACCGGCACGACTTTGGCAACGATACCCTTGTTGCCATGACGCCCAGCCATCTTGTCTCCGACTGAAACACGCCGTTTACTGGCCACGTAGACCTTGACGCTCTTGATGACGCCAGGGTCGGAACCGTCACCCTTCTCCAGGCGCTCGATGGTTTCATCGCGCCGCATGGTGATATCACGGATGCGGATGCGAAACGCTTTCAATACATCATCTATCTGATCCTTAGCGGGGCCATCAGCCATGGTGTAACTGTCATAGTTCTGCGCCAACCGCTTAAGCATCACCTTGGTTATCTTGCGGTCGGCGGGTATAATTTCTCCGCCGCCAGCCCGTTCGGAACTATATACGCACACCGTGAGCTTCGAACCGAGTAGAATGTCCGCAAGCTTGTCCGCCAACTCATCAAGGGTCTCACCCAACTGTGTCTTGTGGGCACCGCCTGCGTCCTTTATCTGCCGACGAATCTCCTGCCGACTCATCTTCTCCTTCGTCGGGTCGACCCGCCGCTCGATACGGACGTCCATGACGATGCCCGAACAACCACCGGACACCACCAAACTACTATCCTTAACGTCAGCCGCCTTCTCCCCGAAAATGGCCCGCAAGAGCCGCTCTTCAGGCGCAAGTTCAGTCTCGCTTTTCGGGGTGATCTTACCGACTAAAATGTCCCCGGCCTTGACCTCGGCACCAATACGAATAGCCCCCTCACTGTCGAGGTTTCGCAGTGCCTCTTCACCAACATTTGGAATGTCCCTGGTGATTTCTTCAGGGCCGAGCTTCGTGTCCCGAGCAACGATATCGTACTCGCTAATGTGGATACTCGTGTAAACGTCATCTTTGACGAGCCGCTCACTGAGGACGATGGCATCTTCAAAGTTGTAGCCGTGCCAAGGCATAAAAGCCACCTTGACATTACGTCCTAGCGCCAGTTCGCCACCCTCGGTACTGGCGCCATCCGCAATCACCTGACCGGCTTTCACGCGATCTCCTGTCCGCACCACAGGCCGCTGGTTGATTATGGTCGACGCATTTGAGCGCATGAATTTGTAGAGCTGGTAGGTGCGTACGAGATCCGTGTCGCCGGTGTCAGCAGGGAGCTTTCCATCGGGGGTCACGATAATGCGCTCAGCCGTAGCACTAGCTACAATTCCATCGCGGTCCGCGGCGAGCACGGCCCGCGAGTCGCGCGCCGCAACACCTTCAAGACCTGTCCCTACGTACGGGGACTCCGCCCTGATCAATGGCACCGCTTGACGCTGCATATTTGAGCCCATGAGGGCACGGTTCGCATCGTTGTGTTCTAGGAAGGGAATCAAACCAGCCGCGGCACTGATTAGCTGCTTGGGCGATACGTCCATATATTGCACGTCCTTCGCAGGGTGCTCGCCCGAGTCTCCGCGATGACGCGACAGCACGTATTCGTTGAGGAACCGCCCCCTGTCGTCGAGCGGCGCGTTTGCCTGAGCAATCACATAGCGCTCCTCGACGTCCGCAGCCAGAAAGTCGATCTCGTCGGTAACCCGCCCGTCTTTGACACGGCGGTAAGGCGTTTCGATAAACCCAAACCGGTTAATATGGCCATAAAGCGCCAGAGACGATATCAGGCCGATGTTAGGACCTTCAGGAGTCTCAATGGGGCAGACCCGTCCGTAGTGGCTCGAGTGTACATCCCGCACCTCAAAACCCGCCCGTTCACGGCTCAGTCCGCCCGGCCCCAAGGCGCTTAGACGACGCTTGTTCGTCAACTCCGCCAAGCAGTTCGTCTGATCCATAAATTGGCTAAGTTGATTACGCCCGAAAAAGTCCCTGATAACTCCCGCCAACGCCTTCGGATTCACAAGCTTTGCAGGTGTGACCTCTTCTGCGTTCATGTCAAACAAAGTCATGCGCTCACGCACCAAACGCTCCGTACGCACCAGCCCCACGCGGCACTGATTCTGCAGCAACTCGCCAACGGTACGAATGCGGCGGCGACCAAGATGATCGATGTCGTCCTCCGGACCGTTCTCGTTCTGGAGTTTCATCATGTACGCAGTCCCGGCAACCAAGTCCTCTTTCGCCAATGTACGCACAGCCTCAGCCGGCGGCGCTAGCTTGAGAAGTTGAAAAATATCTGCCAGTTTTTGATTGATCTTGTGACGCCCAACCAGCCCGAGATCATAGCGCCTAACATCGAAGAATAACCGCTTAAAGAGTTGCCGCGCGTTGTTGACGTTCGGGGGATCTCCAGGCCGCAGGCGGCGGTATATCTCCTTCAGCGCGTCCTCCGTAGTGCCGGTCGGGTCACGCTGTAGGCAACGTACAAACGAACTGCCCAACTCAGCGGTATCCACTACAGCAATGCTGCTAACCCCGGCCTGCTTCAGGGTGGTCAGCAACTCCATATTCAGCGACTCAAGCGCCGGCGCAATCGGCTCTACGGCGCCGCCCTTTGGGCCACTTCCTTTGGCACTATCAACCGCAAACACCGCATCGGCAGTGTAGTAGACGGACGGGTCTTCTACCTTCATCAACTTTGAAACCGCCACCTTCCGGATGCTGTACATCACGCTCAGCAAATCCTGCGTCGTATCGTAGCCAATCGCTCGCAGGAAAGTGGTGATTAAGAACTTCCGACGACGCCGACGCCGGTCCAAGTAGATAAACATAAGATCGTTGATGTCAAACTGTACTTCCATCCAAGATCCGTGGTCCGGAATCACTCGGAAAGAGTACAGTTGACGGCCGCTAGCGTGGCGGGACTTCTCAAAGCAAATACCCGGCGACCGGTGCAACTGACTTACGATTACGCGCTCAGCCCCGTTTATGACGAAGCTCCCCCGCTCCGTCATAATGGGAATGTCCCCCATGTAGACGCGCTCTTCCTTGGTGTCTTTCGCCGTCTTCAGGCGAAACACAACGTGAAGAGGTGCCGCAAAGGTCCCCCCGTCCTTCATGCAGTCAACCAGCGGAATCTTGGGCTCACCAATCTCGTAGCGAACAAAGTCCAAGACACAGTTCTGGTCAAAGCTCTCAATCGGAAAGACCTCTAGAAAAACCTCCTGGAAGCCCTTGCTCTCGCGCTGCTCCGCAGGGACGTCCAACTGCAGAAACTCTGCGTAAGACTGCAGCTGAATCCCGATCAGATCGGGCACCTCAAGGACGTCCCGAAGTTTCCCGAAATTGACTCGTTCAACCATGCTGTGCGCCTCACGTGGAAAGGTTACCCAAGAAAGAGAGCCAGTCGGTCCCATCTACACGACAAAGTAAGGCAGAGAGGTCGGCCATAGCCGACCTCCCCCCATTCTTAATGCTGTACGCACTGTGCGAAGCAGCAAACGATCACTTCAATTCGACCGTCGCACCAACCTCCTCAAGCTTAGCCTTCATCTTCTGGGCTTCTTCCTTCGTGACACTGTCTTTTACCGTCTTTGGGGCGTCAGTGACTAGGTCCTTCGCCTCTTTCAGACCAAGGCCCGTAATTTCACGAACCACCTTGATCACAGATATCTTCTTCTCACCACTTGCAACCAGGATCACATCAAATTCCGTCTTCTCTTCCGCTGCCGCTGCGCCCGATCCACCCGCGCCCGGAGCCGCAGCCACAGCAGTGGCCACGGGAGCAGCAGCGCTGACACCCAGCCTCCGCTCAAGGGCCTTCACCAACTGCGACAGCTCAAGTACCGTGAGCTTCTCGACGTAGGAGATGAACTTTTCCATCTCCTCCGACACGACCACGTTGTTTTCGTCAGACATGCTTGGATTCCTCTGCGCTTTATCAGGCTGCTTTCTCTTTCTGACTCAGATACGCATTCAGCACAAACACTACGCTTGCAACTTTGGCGTTTAGCACTTGAACCATCTGCGTGGCGGGAGTCTGCAGCAACCCTAATAGTTGCGCCTGCAGAACTTCTTTAGGCGGGAGCTCTGCCAGGGCAGACGCCTGTGCGCCCGAACAGAACTTACCCTCAACCACCGCCCCCTTGATGACGGCACCCGGTCGAGTCTTGGCAAAGTCGCGCAGCGCCCTCGCAACCCCGACCGGGTCGACACCCCCACTAACCAGCGCTGTATCAAGCTTCAACTCCGACCGCCCCAGTGCAGCCAGTCCGCTGCCCGCCGCCGCTATTCTCAGCAGACGGTTGGGAACCACATGGCATTCGCTGCCACAGCTTCTGAGCGCGCTGCGCAGCGCCCGGAAGTCAGCCGCCGTCAGGCCCTTAAACCCGATCAAGAACAGACTGGAAGACGACTCGACCAGAGCTCGGATGTCCTGAACTAGTTGTGTCTTTTCTGCTCTCATCTGTCCTATGCCTTCACCATGTCCTTGAGGTCCAGCCGTATACCAGGACTCATCGTAGCGCAAAGGGTAGCTGACAGCACATACGTGCCTTTAGCCGTCGCCGGCCGCGCACGCAGTACGGTATGAGTCGCCACCTCTGCGTTCTCTACTAAGTCCTCCGGCGTGAAACTCACCTTGCCGATTGGCATGTGCACGCATCCGGCACGATCACACCGATACTCGACGCGCCCCCCCTTAGACTCCTGCACGGCAGTGCCCGTGTTATCGGTCACGGTTCCAGTCTTCGGATTCGGCATCAGCCCACGCGGACCCAGCAGTCGCCCTAACGTCCGCACCACTCGCATGGCGTCGGGGGTAGCAATCAGCACGTCGAACTCGAGCCACCCACCCTTAATGCGCTCCAACAGGTCCTCAAAGCCGACAACGTCCGCACCAGCATCACGTGCCTTCTGCGCGGCCTCACCCTCGGCTACCACCGCAACCCGAACCTTCTTTCCCGTACCTTTAGGCAGCATGATCGCACCACGAACTACTTGGTCGGACTGGCGCGGATCGATGCCTAACCTAAACGCGATCTCCACGGTTTCGTCAAACTTTGGCACCTGCATCCCCTTTAGCAGCTTAACGGCAGCTGCAAGGGGATACCGTGATTGCCGGTCGATACATGCTAGCCGGGCGCGATAGAGCTTACTTCTCTTCATCGGCCACCTCGATTCCCATGCTGCGCGCCGTGCCAGCAATGATCCTCACAGCCGCGTCCACGTCCGTCGTATTCAGGTCGTCCTTCTTAATCTCGACGATCTGCACAAGGTCCTTTCTCGTGACCTTGCCGACCTTCTCCCGACCCGCTGTCTTGGACCCACTCGCCAAGTTGGCTGCCTTCTTTAGCAGCACGGCCGCAGGAGGACTTTTGGTCAAGAACGTGAAGGACCGATCCTGAAAGACCGTGATGACCACCGGAATGATCAGCCCGGCCTGGGACTGGGTCGCAGCGTTGAACTGCTTGCAGAACTCCATTATGTTGACCCCTGCCTGTCCGAGGGCGGGACCAACTGGGGGTGCGGGGTTTGCTGCACCCGCAGGAATCTGCAGGCGTACCACGCCTACGACTTTTTTTGCCATCTTGCCCTTTCTTCACGCCACTGGTCAGAGTTGGCAGGGACTCTCCCAAGAGCGCGTGTGCTGTGTTACAGCCTATAGCCCGAGCCACCGTACGTATCAAGTGCGCTCGACCTGCCAATACTCCACTTCCACCGGGGTGGAGCGCCCAAAAATAGTCACCGACACCCGCAACTTGCCGCGGCCCGCATCTACATTCTCAATCACACCCTCAAAATTCTCAAAAGCTCCGTCTCGAATCGTTATGCTCTCGCCAATCTGGAACTGTACCTTGGGCTTGCTGCCCTCTTCGCTGGCCTTGCACTGCACCAACATGTCATCGACCTCATGCTGGGGCAAAGGCCTTGGCTTCTCCCCCCCCATGAACCCGATAATGCCCTGAGTGTCGCGGATGAAGTACCAAGCCTTATGGTTGGGCTGACCACTGTCATCCAGCAGGCACGCCTTCATCAGAATATAGCCAGGGTACAGCTTACGCTCTGAGGTCACCCGTCGGCCCTGGCGGCGCTCGGAAACCTTCTCAGTTGGGATCACCACGTCCAAGACCAAGTCTGCCACGCCTTCTACCTCTCGGCGGCGCTCTATACTGTTCTTGACGCGAAATTCCTGGCCAGACATGGTCTGAACCACGAACCACTGTGCACGGTCCTGCTGGGTGTCGCTCATCGCTGCGATGTTCCGCTGTAGACTTTGCCCTGGCGGACAGTTCAAGCTGTCCGTCACCGGCCGACCGTCAGGAGTTGAATGACCGCTTTGGCGACCCAGTCTGTCGCACCCACGAACAACGTGAGAATACCTACCGACGCAATCACTACCACTGTAGAATCGACTAGTTCATTCCAGCCTGGCCACGTACACTTACGTAGCTCGCCCACCGTCTCGTGGTATGTTGTCGTGATCTTTTCGATCGGGTTGATCATGGGCCCTAGTCCTAGGGTTACCTGAGCACCCCATCGGAGGTGCCCGCCGTATACTTACTTGGCAGGTGAGACAGGGCTCGAACCTGCGACCTGCGGTTTTGGAGACCGCTGCTCTACCAACTGAGCTACTCACCTATGCACTCGTACCGCGGCGCCCGTCATCTAGTTTCGCGGTGTAACGTCGGCTTCCGCTCGAACGGACAGAACTTCTTCAACTCAAGCCGACCGGTCGTGTTGCGGCGATTTTTGACGGTGCTATAATTGCGCCGTTTGCATTCGGTGCAGGCCATCGTAATGATTTCACCCGGCATTCGATCTTCCTCGTTAAACCTACTACCGCACTTTATCAGATGTTTGCGCGGTGCGCTGGCAGCGACAAACGCTTCAGTCAGCGCGTTGTCAGTGTGGCTACTCGATAATGTCAGCGACTCGTCCAGCGCCCACTGTACGCCCACCCTCGCGGATGGCGAACCTCAAAGTTTTCTCCATAGCAATAGGCTGTATAAGCTCCACGACGACGCTCACGTTATCCCCCGGCATGACCATCTCCGTTCCTTCAGGCAAGTACATGACACCTGTCACATCAGTCGTGCGGAAGTAGAACTGTGGGCGATAACCGTTGAAGAAAGGCGTATGCCGCCCGCCCTCCTCTTTCGTAAGGATATAGACCTCAGCCTTGAACTTGGTGTGGGGGGTGATGCAGCCAGGAGCGGCTACAACCTGACCGCGCTCGACATCTTCCTTTTTCGTGCCGCGCAGCAGACATCCAATATTGTCACCCGCCTGGCCACGATCAAGAATCTTACGGAACATTTCAACGCCGGTAACGGTCGTCTTGAAGGTTGGCTTGAGACCGACAATCTCAATCTCTTGTCCGGTCTTTACGACACCGCGTTCGACGCGACCCGTAACAACTGTGCCGCGCCCTTCGATAGAGAACACGTCTTCGATCGGCATCAGGAAGGGCTGGTCAATGGCGCGGACGGGTTCCGCGATAAAGGCGTCGCAGGCGTCCATCAGTTCTTTGATGCACTTGGCTTCATTCGCATCCGCGCTCTCAGCGCGAGCGGCACTCAGCGCCGAGCCGCGCACGATTGGAGTGTCGTCGCCGGGGAACTCGTACTTGATCAGCAACTCGCGAATTTCCATCTCTACCAGTTCTAGGAGTTCGCTGTCGTCGACCACGTCCACCTTGTTCAGGAATACGACTATGGCAGGCACGCCAACCTGGCGAGCCAGCAGAATATGTTCCCGCGTCTGGGGCATCGGGCCGTCGACCGCACTGACCACCAGAATGGCACCGTCCATCTGCGCTGCGCCGGTAATCATGTTCTTGACATAGTCTGCGTGGCCAGGGCAATCGACGTGGGCGTAATGCCGCTTGTCGCTCTGGTACTCTACGTGTGAGGTGGCGATGGTCAGGATCTTCGTCGCATCTCGCCGACCCTGCGACTCTGATGCTTTGGCCACTTCATCGTATGGGATGTACGTGGACAAACCGCGCAACGACTGCACCTTTGTGATCGCCGCCGTCAGGGTAGTCTTGCCATGGTCCACGTGACCAATCGTACCGATGTTGACGTGCGGTTTTGTCCTCTGGAATTGTTCTTTTGCCATTGTCGTTCACCTTCTGACTTGTAAGGCCGCCAAAATACCTACTACCATCTTTTGCCGGCGTGCCCCAGACTCTTTGCTGCACCTACCTGCTATCCGACTCACCGAGCCGTGTCCTAAGGCTACGCCAGTTCCCTGAAACCGCCTGTACCAGCAACTCGGCTATGGAGCCCACGACCGGATTCGAACCGGTGACCTCGTCCTTACCAAGGACGCGCTCTGCCGACTGAGCTACGTGGGCACCGTAAAAACGCTAGAGCTGGTACTGTACGACGCGAATCTACGTTGGCAAGCCGCGCACGAAGCTTTTTCATTCTGGCCGGCACTGCGGCGCCGCACACGCCGTGTTTCCTCTGTTCTGTGCTTTCCGCCGCTCACGCCCTGTCGTCTGCCACTGTTGGCGCGGCACTGCCAGATATCGGCGGCTCCGATACATCCGCATGTTCCTGACTGGCGGGCGTTGCCGCGACTGTGTCGGCAGGGGGTGGGGGCACGTCGCTCTCGGAGGGCGCTGGGACCGAGGCAGACGCCCCCGTATCAAGTTGCTTCTCTGGCTGGGGTGGCGTCTCAATGCTAGCCTTGGCAAAGGCCTCGTCGAAGACGTTGCCCACGGCGACGAGGTCATCTCCTGGCCGCAGATCGGAGTTGGTAGTGCGCATGCTGTCCATGTCGGCAGCGTAGGCGGTATCCTCCGAAGCGTCCTTGAGGCTCAAGCCTATGCGACGTTCCTCCGCGTCGATCTTTACCACCCGAGCTTTGACCGGGTCGCCGACGTTCACCACGTCCCGAACGCGGTTGACGCGTTCGCCTGATAGTTGAGAGATGTGAATGAGCCCGTCCACGCCATTAGCAAGCTCAACAAAGGCCCCAAATGAGGCGAGTTTGGTGATTTTACCCTCGACCACATCCCCGACATGGTAGTGCTGCTCGATGCTTGACCATGGGTCGTCCATAAGCTGCCGCATACCCAGAGAAATGCGCTGCTGGGCTGGATCGATATCCAAGATGACAGCCTCGACCTCTTGCCCCCGCTGTAGGACTTCGCTGGGGTGGTTTATCTTGCGGGTCCAGCTCATGTCGCTCACGTGGATCATGCCATCGATGTCGTCCTGGATCTGAACAAATGCACCATAGCTGGTCATGTTGCGCACTTTGCCGACGATCTTGGTCCCCTTGGGGAACTGCTGAGCGATGAGTTCCCACGGGTTTGCCAAGGTCTGACGGAGGCCAAGGCTGATCTTGCGGGCGTCCTTCTGAACGTCCAGCACGACCGCCTCTACTTCGTCCCCGACCTGCAGCACGTCGCTGGCGCGGTTTATCTTCTTTGTCCAGCTCATCTCGGATACGTGGATCAAACCTTCAATGCCCTCCTCCAGCTCTACAAATCCACCATAGGGCATCACGTTGACCACCCGCCCCTTGACTCTCGAAGACACGGGATACTTAACATCGACAGTGTCCCACGGATTGCCTTCTTTCTGCTTAAGGCCAAGGCTGACACGATGGCGCTCGCGGTCTACGTCCAGAATCATCACATCTATTTCCTGGCCGACCTTGACGATTTCACTTGGGTGGTTGACACGGCCCCATGACATGTCCGTTATGTGCAGCAGGCCGTCCATACCACTCAAGTCGACGAACGCACCGAAGTCCGTGATATTCTTGACTGTACCGCGGCGAATCTCATTAGGTTTCAACTCGGAGAGCAGCCTGGCTCTCTGCTCGGCCCGCGCCTCCTCGAGCAGTTCTCGCCGCGAAACGACGATATTGCGTCGGTCTGGATTGATCTTGAGGATCTTGAAGTCTTCTTCCTTGCCGACGTAGTCGTCTAGGTTGCGCACGGGCCCGAGATCAACCTGGGATCCCGGCAAGAACGCCTCTACTCCTACGTCCACGATAAGGCCACCCTTGACGCGGTGGCGCACCATGCCGCGGATGTTGCCGCCCTCTTTGTAGTTCAGAACAATGTTATCCCAAGCCTTCTGCAGCTCGGCTTTCCGGACGCTCAGGACAGGCATGCTGTCTTCGTCTTCGATCTCCTCGATGTACACGTCAACTGCCTGCCCGACGGCGAGGCTAGCCCAGTCCCTGAACTCCTCACGGTCAACGAAGCCCTCAGCCTTGTAGCCAATGTCTAGGAGTACGCCGTTGTCGCGCTTTTCCGCGACTTTACCACTGATGATCCGCCCTTCTTGGAAGGTCGACTTTGCGGTCTGCTCAAGCAATTGCTCCATGCTGGGCATATTGTCGAGCTCTACGTTGCCGGGTTTGCTGCTGTTTGTTACCATGGGTGCTCTAGTACCTCGATTGTCCTCCCCGCAGGCGAACACAACACCAGGAAATGGGCCTGGATGAGGCCGATTGTGGCCACCGTGCCGCTACAGGACCGAACCGTGTACCTTAGTGAGTGCATCGTCGGGGCGCAAGTGCTTTGGACCGCAAAATGTAATGGGTCAGGAGCCGTGACAGAACCGAGTAGGGATGGAACTCGTCGTGGGTGAGGGCAAGCGGAGGGGGCTGGGCGTCTGGGTAGCCGACGGAATCGGCGACGTGGTCCGTGCGCTTCTGACGGATGTAGCTGGTCAGATGGAGTGGTAATCTGATTTTCGTGTTCTTGTGAATAGTTCTCTGCGGTGAAGGAAGGGCTGCGCGCAATGCTGGGGAGCTATAGAAACAGAATACCATTTGATTAGGCCGAATGGGTAAGGATGAAGCAGGCGATTTGCAGCGGAGACGGCCTGGCGCGGAGTCGGGCGCGCAGGGCGCGGGTCAGTCCGGCCTGTTGCTTGCGGAGGTCGGCCAGGGTCGCGTCGAGCAGCTTCGGATCGACTCGCGACAGGCGTACGGTGAGGCTTTCGCAGCCGTCGAGCAGCAGCTCGAAGTAGCGGGGGTTGTCGAGGTTTGCAACCAGGGTGGTGTCGGGCAGGATGCGGTTGAGGTAGGCCTCCCCCGGCCGCCTCCCGGTGCGCTTGCACCCCTGGCGGTTGAGGCTGCGGAAGAACCTCTCCAAGATGTTGTTGGTACGCTGGGGCTGAAGCGTTCGGGATCCCTGTGGGGTCTGCACGCAGATGGGGTCGGCGAAGAGCATCGGTCGGTACGTGTCGATCTGCGCGAGCATGGCGCTGAACTCATTGCGGGCCATGAGCGTCCGGTCGGCTCGAAGCGGCTCGCAGAAGCGCTCAACGTTGCGTTCGATCGTCGTGATCGGCACCTTGGCCCCCGCGTCGTTCAGTCCCTGTCCAGCTCCCGGCTCAGCGAGGCGCATGGCGCGTCTCAGCTGGTCGAAGACCTTTGCTCTCTCTTCCACGGCGTCCGCCGCTGCTGCGAGAGCAGGGTCGGAGCACACGGGCAGCAGCAGTTCGACGAGGCGTTTGCAGAGCTGGCGCTCATGGGGTTCGAGCGGCGCGGCATGGTGCAGCGCTTGTGCGGCAGCCGACACGGCTTGGACCTGACGGAAGAACAGCAAGTGTGGCCGGTCGAAGGGGAAGCCGCAGCCGTCACCCTGGTGCTCGGCGTCCAGAACCGAGGCCACGAATGCCCCGATCACCGCGGGGCAGGGCAAGGCACAGGCAGGCTCGATGTTGGCGCTGCCGCTTTCGATGGCATGCAGCAGTTTCTCCAGCGCCTCGGCGTGGGCGCTCACCTCGTCGCACAGTTCGCGCTGCAGACGCCTGAGTTCGGCCTTGACCCCATGGTAGCGGAGGCGCTTGCGGATCGTGTCGTAGTCCTGCCCCATGAGGTCCTTGCCGAGATCGCGCAGGAAGTGGAAGTGGCAGATGAACACCGGCGTACCGGAAAACTCGGTGGCGACCGCCGCGAGGATGCCTCTGGACATGTCGCAACTCACCGCCGCCGGTGCCCCCGAACTGGCGCCGTAGGTCGCGCAAGAAGGCGCCGATCTGGTCGGCACTTTCGCTGGGAACCTTGGCGTTGAGCAGGACGAAGCCGCTGACCTCGTCGATCCCGGTCAGCAGGTGTGCGCTGCCGCCTTTACAGGTCGAATCGAGGTGCAGGATGTATCCCCCCGCCGTCTGCAGGCACTGGCGCAGGCGCGGCGCGGCTTCGGCATGGGCGATGCCGAGACTGACGACGAAGCGCGCCACAAGTTCGCGCACTTCGCTCGGCGAGATCGTGACATTGCGCCGCGCCAGTTCGGCGACCGTTTCCTCGGCCGTGCGACAGCGCCGGAGCACCTCTTCGCCGACGAAGACCATGATGTCGTAGCCGAACGTGCGGTTCGGGCCCACCAAGGCGGCCAGTTCGGCGCTGCGGAACACCGGCGAGTCGGCACAGCGGTCGCAGTAGAGTACGGTCTCATGGGCGACGAACCGGCCCAGGTGCAGCGTGGACGGACGCCGGGTCTGCGTCTTCCAGACCTTCAACCCGGCGCCGCAGTGCGGACAGCTCTCGAGCTCGCAGCGAAAATGCAACTGCGGCACGACCGCGAACAGCGCCGCCGCTGACGAGCCGACCGCCAGGCGGACCAAGGCATCTCTCAGGGCAAGCACGACGGCGAACCCGCCGGCCGTTTTTTTTGGCTCTTCTGGGATTCTTGTGGGTAGAAATCGTGCCTGGAAGTGCTGATTTGGCGGGGTTGACGGGCCTCTGGCCGTGACTAAGTCGGATGGGTTTCTCGCACGGACTTCTGTAAGCGTCAGCACTGCAATGTGATATTAC
>CAILKC010000381.1 GCA_903834675.1 uncultured Victivallales bacterium
CGGTATGCCGCCCCGGCAGGGCTCAATCTCGTTTGGGATTCCATTCCCAGGGCGCTGCCCTGGGCTGAGGGATGGCCGCGCTTTCAGCGCTCCGCGGCGTCTGGCCTTCGCGACACCTCCCGCCGGAAGTCTCCCCCAAGAGTCACGTGACCCGTTCTGCTCGCCGGAGGCGGAGATGATCGAAACAGAAACCCCTACGGAACTGACTTGCGCCCCATCCGCCGTACCCTTGTTGCGCGGTCGGTGAAAGCGCCTTACATTCACGCTCCTGGCGCCGGCACAGGCGCCGCGCGGCGGTTATATACATGAACTATGCGGAGAGGCAGGTGCGTCATGTTACCGACAGAACGCCAGGTGGGCGCCTTGGATGGGACGGGACATGGGTGCGTCATCACGCAACCCCTTCCGGAGCTGACCAAGGGCACGGTCATGGTGAAGGTCTATGCCTCGCTGATCAGTCCTGGGACTGAACTCAGCGGCGCCAAGTCGGCGCGCCAGGAGGGCAAGACGGACAAGGGCACCCCACGGGCCTTCGGTTACCAGAACGCGGGCGAGATCATTGCCGTCCATGAGAGCGTCAAAGACTTCATCCCGGGCGACCGGGTGGCCTGCATGGGCGGCGGCTACGCGCAGCACGCCACCTACGCCGTGGTGCCCAAGAACCTCTGCTGCAAGTTGCCGGACAACGTCACCTACGAGCAGGGCGCCTACACGCACTTGGCCATCACCTCGCTGTGGGCGCTACGCCGGGCCGAGCCGGCGATCGGTGAGTACATCGTGGTCGTGGGCCTGGGGTTGGTGGGCCAGATGGCCAGCCGCATGGCCCAGATGGCCGGGTGTTACGTCATGGGCTGGGACATGGTGCCCTTCCGCTGCGAGGTGGCGCAGGGCTGGGGCATCGACGGCACCACCGTCATCGGGACGGATGACGCCGAGGCCAAGGCCAAGGAGTTCACCCGCGGTTGCGGCTTCGACATGGCCATCATGGCCTTCGGCGGCGACGGCACCAAGGCGCTCGAGTCGGTCGCGAAGGTGATGATGCTCTCGCCCGACACGCACCGCATGGGCCGGATCTCGCTGGTGGGCGGTCTGAAGACGCAGTGCCAATGGGGCGCCGGGCTGGGCAACCTTGACCTGCGCTGCAGCGCCCGCACCGGCCCCGGCTACCATGACGATCCGTGGGAACGCGGCGACTACGAGTACCCGCCCGTGTTCATGCGCTGGACTACCCAGAGCCACCTCAAGCTGGCTCTGCGTTGGATGGGCGAGGGCAAGCTGGACGTGCAGAGCCTGACCACCCACAAGGTACCCCTGGCAGACATTGACGTGGCGGTCTCGGCCCACATCGATGCCCCTGACCGGACCATGGGCACCGTCCTGGTCATGTCGCACCCGAGTTGAGGCCCCCAAGGACCCCGAGTTTCGAGTTCCGGGTCGGCGCTGCCTGCGCCCCGAGCTGCAATGGCGCCGGGGCGAGCTGGCAGGGCGCGGGACCTACGGGGGAACGGCGCCGCCGCGCGCGGCGGGCAGCGCTTTCTTCGGCAGCGGTGGCGGCAGCGGCGGTGGATAGCGGCGGATGAGCTCCATGATCTTCTGGATGTCCGGCTGCGAGAGGGTGCCGTCCTGGCGCAGAGCGTCAGTGATCTGATCACGGTGACGCTCGAGCACGGCCAGGGGAGCGGCGGGACGTCCGACCGAGTCGCGGAATTGCGCGGCCCGGCGCTCTGCTTCATCCTGCAGCCGCAGCTGTTCGCGGGTCGCGTCCTGGCGCATCCCACTGATCTTCTGTTCGGTTTCCTTGGCGATGCTCTGGCTCCGGTCGAGAGAGGGTTGCACTTCGGTGAGCATGAGCACGCCCCAGGCTACGGCGGCGGCCACCTGCTCGGGGTCCAGCTTCAACCGGCGGCCCTGTTCGTCGACGATGCGGACCCAGAAACCATCGGCGCGGGAAGGCGCCGGTCGCGGCCCGCCCAGCAGCGCCAGCGGCGGCGAGATCAGGGTGTTCCAGGCATAGCCGGAAACGGGAAGCACCAGGCCCTCCCCGACCAGGATTGCGGTGCCCGCAACGCCGGAATCGAGCCCATACCACGCCGGCACCACCGCGGTTCCGGCCACGCTGCCGAGGACCATGCCGCAGAGCCCGCCTGTGGCCCGGAAGAGGGTGTCGGAGACCCCCTCCACCAGCGCCCACGGGTAGGCCAATGCCGAGCCGAAAACGCGGCGTTGCCGGCGCTCCGCGGCCTTGCTCAGGTAGCGCTGCCAGGCCTTGGGAACGCCCCGGAGCACGAAGTTGCCGATGCAGTCCTGGAAGGCCCAGTCATAGCACTCCGCACTGCTGTCGGCGAGTTTCTTGTACTTGTCTGCCTCCAGGTACTTGTGGAACTGCCTGCCGCTTTCCCCGAAATGTTCGCAAGCGTAGGAAGTCGGCTCGCTGTAGCCGGGGCAAATCCAGACGTCGTACCAGCGTCCGGCAGTGTCCTGCATGCGTCCACACCAGAAGAGTTGCCCCTTCTGTTTCAGGGAGAGGAAATACCCCTCGTCCTCGGGCGGATCAACCCGTTCCGCGGCCAGCGCCCCGGCGCTGAGGAACGCGACCAGCACGAACAGAACCGCACGCCACGACCGCGGCGTCTTGAGTGTCTTCATAGGGCAGGCTCCTGATACGCTTCACCACTATACAACGCTGGTTCGCGCCATCCCACCGCCCTGCCGCCGGGGCCAGGGCGGTTTTGAGAAAGCGACGGACTTCCTTATTGCACAGGTCGAAAACACCCGCCGCGGCGGACCCGGGACGGGCTCGGCAGCGCAGGCTCCAAGGAAACCACGCGGGAGCGGCGTTTACGCCTTCTCCCCGGCACTGCCAAGCTGCCCGCAGGCGGCCATGATGCTGCGACCTCGCGGGGTTCGGCAGCGTACCGGCAGATTCTCTTCCCGCAGCCAGGTGATAAAGCGTTCGATCTCGGCCTCTTCAGGGGCGCGGGTCAGGGGTTGCGATCCCGGATTGTAGGGGATCAAGTTGATCATGACCCGCCCGAGGGGAGCGCAAAAGGCGGCCAGGCGCGCCGCCTCGGCGCGGCTGTCGTTGATGCCGGGCAGCAGGCACCAGTTCACCCCCAGGGCGAAGTTGCGGCGTTTCGGGTAGGCCATCAAGGCCGCCTGCAGGTCGGCGAGAGGGGTCTCCCGGTTGATGGGCATGAGGCGGTTGCGGGTCGCATCGTCGGTCGCGTTCAGGCTGATGGCGAGATTGAGGCGCGGCCAACCCAGGGCCGCCAGCCGAGCGATGCCGACGGCGTTCCCGGCGGTGCAGACCGTGAGCCGTTCGCGGGCGAGGTCCAGCCCACGGGTGTCGGTGAGCACGTGCAGAGCGGCCAGCAGCGTCTCGAGATTATCCAGGGGTTCGCCCATGCCCATGAAGACCAGGTTGCGGGGCTGCCAACCCAGGCGCAAGGCGGCGACGACTTGCCCGACGATCTCCGCGGGTTCAAGCTGGCGGACCAGGCCCAGGCGCCCGGTCTCGCAAAAGGCGCAGCCCCGGCGGCAGCCGACCTGGCTCGACAGGCACAGAGTACAGGTTTCGGCGCCTTCAGGACCGGAGCGCATGGGGATGCGCACCATCTCGATCTCGCGCCCGTCGGCAAGACGCAGATGGCACTTGGCCGTCGTCCCGGCAGCGGCCGTCTCCTCGGTCTGCTGTACCGGCTCGGGAACCGCGTCGTCGAAGACCGTGCGCCAGACGCCCGGCAGGTCCGCGGGGAGGCGTCGGCCGCGCCACGCCTCGCGGTAGACCCACAGGGCCCGCTCCCGCCCGCCGGGCAAGCCCGTGGCCGCCGCGGCGAAGGCCATCGCCGTGAGCCCGAAGACCTGCTGTCGGGAGCCTGTGTCCATGCCTAAGGGTGCCGCCTTCCGGGTCGCGTTCCGAGCGCAATCCAGTCGGCAGTGAATATAGTGAGGCGGTTGCGGAAGTACCGCCTGAGCCGGGCGTCAGGGTTAAGAATTGAGACCGCCATGCACCCACACCTGTCCGTGAGTCTGACCGTGCTTTCCGTGCTCGGCGCTGCCATCGGCGCCGGGGCCAAGGAGTCCAGCCGTCTGGTCACTGCCGAGATGCGAGCCCGAGCCCTGCGCAATGCCGCACAGTTTCCCTGGGTGAAAGCCTGGCAGCAGGAGTACGTCAAAGCCGCGGAACCATGGGTGACACAGAGCGATGCGGACCTCTGGCGGCGGGTCTCGTCGCAGGAACTGCCCCGTGCCGTTTACCTGGCTGCCGGCCTGCTCTATGAGGGCAAACCTGACGCTTGCCCCAACTGCGGCAAGGCCTTTGGCTTCGACGGCCGTACTGATTTCTGGAAGCGCGAATGGAAGGTGGCCTGTCCGCATTGCCAAGAGACCTTCCCCAAGAACGACTTCGGGGCCTTCTATCAGAGCAGCCTGGATGAGCAGGGCTACTTCCGCCGCGACCGCGGCGACCGCTCCTTGCTGTTCAACGCCGACCATCCGGACGCCAATGACCCGAAACATCTTCTCTGGGTGGACGATGGCTACGGCCTGACCGACGCCAAGGGCAACCTCCACCACGCCATCGCCTACTGCAACGACGCCTACTGGAACCGCATCATCGCCGGGGTGCAGGACCTCGCCTGGGCCTACGCCATGACTTCCGAGGCACGCTACGCCCACAAAGCCGCCGTCCTCCTCGACCGCATCGCCGACGTCTACCCGGAGATGGACTACTACCCGCTCGGCAAACTCGGCTTCCAGCACTCCCACGGCGGGACCCTGCAGGGCCGTATCCGCGGCAAGATCTGGGAATGCAACACTGGCGAAGCTCTGGCGCGGGCCTACGACCTGATCTTCGACGGCATCCAGGCGGACCCGGAGTTGGTCGCCTTCTGCGCTGCTCAGAGCGCCCGCTGCAAGCTGGCCGATAAAGGCAGTGCCGCGGCCATCTGCCGCCACATCGAGGATCAGCTCCTGCTCGAAATCCTCAGATCGGTCAAAGACGGCCGCATCGACGGCAATACCGGCATGAGCCATACCTGCCTGGCGCTGGCCGCTATCGCTCTGGACCGTCCGGGCCTGACCGACGAGTGGCTTGACTGGCTGTTCGACCCCGCCTTCCCGGTCACCAACCCCGCCTACCGCCGCGCGAAGGACCCGGTTCCCTGGGCCATGGTCGAGGGACTGGATCGCGATGGCATGGGGGGTGAGTGCGGCGGCTACGGCCTGATCTGGAGCCGCTGCATGCTCAGGTTGGCCGAGATCCTTGCCGACTACCCAGCCTACCAGCGCCATGATCTGCTCAAGGAGTACCCCAAGCTGCGGCAGTGTGTTCTGGTGGAAGCGCGCCTGAACGTGCTCGACGCCGTCATGCCAAACTTCGGCGACACCGGCGCCTGCGGCTCCTGGGGCCGGGTCGGCGCCGCGGAACACTTCCTGCGTGGCTATCGGCTGTTCGGCGATCCGCGCATGGCGGCCTGGGCCTGGCGCCGCGCCGAGGGCAAGGCGAGCGCGCTGCGCCTGCGCCCGACCACTGCCTTCGCGGAGGACCCCGAGGCGCTGGTGCGTGCGGTCGAGGCCGCCGCGGGGCAGGCGGACCCGCGCCTGAGCTCGGACTTCCTCAGCCGCTATGGCCAGGCGGTCCTGCAGACAGAGCGCCCGGAGAGCGGCCGGGCCGTAGCCCTGCACTTCGGTGCCGGCAAAGGCCACTCCCACCACGACAACTTGAGCCTGGGGCTGTTCGCCCAGAATGTCGATCTGCTGCCGGACCACGGCTACCCGGCCTTCACGGGGTCGTACCCCCAACGCATCGCCTGGACCGCCAACACCTCCAGCCACTGCACCCTGATGGTGGACGACCGCCGTTCGGCCTATAGCCCCGGCGGCAAGCTCGAGCTCTTCGCCGTACAGGCGCCGTTACGGGTCATGCAGGTCGCCTCGCCCGGCGCCTACGGCCAGACCCTGGAGGCCTACCGCCGCTGCGTTGCCCTCATCGACGTCAGCGACACAGACAGCTACGTACTCGACGTCTTCCGCGCCCGTGGTGGGGCCACGCACCGACTCATCCTCTGCGGCGGGGCTACCACGGCCGCGCCGGTCGGCCTCGACCTCGTCCCACAGGAAAAGGGTACCTTCGCTGGACCCGAGGTCGCCTTCGAAGCCCTGCCGGGCAAAGGCGAGACCCTCACCACCACCAGCGGCTTCTCCTACCTGACCGAGGTGGCACGGAGCCGCGCTGGGGTGACGGCGCCCTACACGGTCGACTGGCGCATCGAGGACCTGCGTGGCCGCATCAAGGAAGGCGCCGAACCGCACCTGCGGGTACACGCCCTGACGCCCTGCGACGAGGTCGCTCTGGCCAGCGGCCAGCCACCACAGAACAAGAAGGGCAATCCGGCCAGCCTGCGCTACCTGATCCAGAGCCGCTTCGGGCAGGGCCTGCGCAGCCAGTACGTCTCCGTGCTCGAACCCTACGAGAAGACGCCGTTCATCCGGGCCGTCCGCCCGCTGCCCGTCATCACCACCGCGGCTCCGGACACCGTGGCCGCGGTCGCGGTTGAGCTTACCGATGGCCGCACCGATATCCTCATTGCCTGCGAGCAACCGAGCCGAGTGAGCGTGGAGGGCGACATCGAGATGGAGGGCCTCTTCGGCCTGGTGCGACGGCAGGGGACAGAGGTGAAGAGCCTGCGGTTGAGCGGTGGAACTCTCCTGCGCGCCGGGGCCATCGAGGTGCGCAGTCCGCAGGCCGCCTGGACCGGCGTCGTGAAGGCTGTCGACCTCGCCGACCCGACCCACAACCGGCTCGAACTGGAGCCGCCTCTGCCGACCGACCCCGCCCTCGTCGGCCGCCCGTTACACATCCTCAACAGCCTGGACTGCGACACCTCGTTCCCGATCCAGGCCAGCGACGGCGCCCACGTCAGCACCGGCGAACTGGGGTTCATCGCCGGGTTCAAGGACCCCAAGGACTTCGCCGCCGGTGTGACCCTCCAGGTCAACCCCGGCGACCGCTACGTGGTGCATGCGCTCGCCGCCCTGGATCGGTAGAGCGGGGCGGCCCGCTAGCCGCCACGCTCTTGGGAACAGTCGGACCCGTCGGACCCGTCGGACGCGTCGACGGGACGAGTGCCCTTGCACTCGGGGTAGCCGGAACAACCCCAGAACGGCTGGCCGGCATGCGCGCCCTGCTTCGCGGTGCGGCGCTGCATGGGTTTGCCGCAGCGCGGGCAGACCGGGGCGGCGGCGGACGGGTCGGACCTGTCGGACTCGTAGGCGGTGCGGCCTGGTGAAGATACCCAGGCCGCCCCGCGGGATCAAGACTCGCCGCCGGCGAATGGACCGGCGCGCCGCGGGCGGCTATGCTTTGCGGCACGGGCCGAGAACCGAGTTCCTTCTACTGCGGAGTCCGCAATGCGTCTCACGATACTGGGGTTACTGGTGACCGCCGCGGGACTGGCGTCTGCACAAGCGCCCGCCCTCAAGAATGCGGGCTTTGAGGAGATGTCGCCTGAGGGTCGGCCGGTCGGCTGGTCCATCAACGACTTCCGCACCGGCGGCCAGGGCGCCGTGCAGGAGCGCGACCCGCATACCGGCGCTCGCTGCGTCGTGCTGCGGAGCACCACGCCCGAGCAGCGTTCGGCCTGGACGCAGAAGATCCCCTGGCCGACGGAGCAGCGCAGCATCACCGTGGGCGGCTGGTACCGGACCGTCGGGGTGGAAGCCGCCCCGGGCCGGGGGGCGTCGCTGCGGCTGCTGTTTCACCGTAGCGCCGAGAAGTGGGACGAGATCGGTTTGCAGCAGGCCTTTTTTCCGGCCAGCCCGGCCTGGGCGCCGGCCCAGGCGACGTTTCAGGCGCCGCCCGACACCCGCGCCGTGGTCCTGGAGGTCTTCCACTGGCTCACGCCGGGTGAAACGCTCTGGGACGATGTCTGGGTGCGGCCCGCCACGGCGGCGGAGATGCAGACAGCAGCCATCCCGCCGGCCCAGGCGCTCGACCGCGAGCCTGTACTCGGTCGCAACAAACCCTATAGCCCGGCTGATGGCGAGACGGTGAGTCTGAACCCGCCCCCCTTCCTCTGGCTGCCCTCTGGCACGGGTGTCACCTACCGCCTCGAGGTCGCCCGGGAACCGACCTTCGCCGCTGCCGACACCCTCCGTCAACCGGACCTGGCCTGGTGCTGCGCGATGCTGACCGCGCCCCTGGAGCCGGGCGCTTGGCACTGGCGCTACGGGGTGGACACGGGGATCGTGCCTACGGTCTGGAGTCGGCCCCGGCGCTTCGTGGTCCCCGCGACGGCAACTCCGTGGGCCTATCCGGGACGCGACAGCTTCCAGGTGCCGACTGCCCGACCGCGGTTGTTTGTGCGTGCTGGCCGGCTGCCGGAATTGCGCCAGCGGGCCACGAACGGCGATCTCAAGAGCATGGCCGACAGCCTGGCCAAGACGGTGCGCGCGTTCGCCGGGGAGGAGCTCATTGCGGAGCCCGCCTTCCTGCCCAAGGGCGGCCAGGAGCGCAGCCAGGCTTACGCCACCATCATCCGCACCACCCGCCCCCCGATGGACCGCATGGAGCAGGCCGCACTGGCCTATCTGCTCAGCGGCGACCCCGCCTGCGGCGCCGAAGCCAAACGCCGTCTGCTGCACTTCTTCGCCTGGGACCCCAAGGGCAGCACCCGCGTGACCCACAACGACGAACCGGCCATGTGGATCATGATGCGCGGCGTGCGGGCCTACGACTGGACCTGGGAGCTGTGCAGCCCCGCGGAGCGCACTCTGATCGAGACCAGCATGCGGGTGCGGGCCACGGACTTCTTCGACCTGCTGCGGCGTAAGCCCTACGACAACAACCCCTACGAGAGCCACGCTGGCCGCATCATCGGCTTTCTGGGCGAAGCGGCTCTGGAGCTCTTGCCGGAGGTGCCTGAGGCACGCACCTGGCTGGACTACATCGTGCAGATTTACTGGGGCGTCTACCCGGCCTGGGGCGGCAATGACGGTGGCTGGAACGAGGGGCCGGGCTACTGGGCTGCCTACATGTCCTTCGCCCTGCACTTCGTCGTGGCCCTGCGGGAGGCGACCGGCGTCGACCTCAGCCAGCGGCCCTTCTTTCACAACACTCCCTACTACCGGCTCTACCTGACCCCGCCCTACTCGCAGATGGCGCCCTTTGGCGACGGGGCGCAGTTCGCGGCCAGCCCGGCCCCGGACCTGATGTACTGGTTCAGCACCCTGACCCAGGATGCCCATCTGCGCTGGTATGCCGACGAGCAGCATCGTGGCGGCGGCAACAGCATCTTAGGCATTGTGCTCAAAGACGACGCGCTCCAGGGTCAGCCACCCGTCGAACTGCCCCAGGCACGGCTGTTCGCGCAGGTCGGCCTGGCCTGTCTGCACACCGACTTCGCCAACGGCGCGGACGACGTCGCCTTCAGCCTGCGCGCCTCGCCCTACGGAGCCGTCTCGCATGGGCACAACGACCAGAACTGCTTCGTGCTGGAAGCCTTCGGCGAGCCTCTGGCCATCGCCACCGGGCACTACAACTACTACGGCTCGGAACACCACGACCAGTGGACGCGACAGACCAAGGCCAAGTGCGGCATCACCTTCGATGGGGGCCAGGGCCAGGACCGCGGCTGGCAGGCGCAGGGGCGGATTACGGCCTTCGTCTCGGGGGAGGGCTTCGATCTGGTCAGCGGCGATGCCACCCCGGCCTACGGCGGACGCCTGAGCCGGGCCGGACGCGACGTGGTGCAGGTGCGGCCGGGGCTGTTCGTTCTGCGCGACGATCTGGCCAGCGCGACGCCGCGGCGCTTCGAGTTCCGCCTGCACGCCTTGGACCAGATGAGGCTGGATGCCAGCGCGGGCACGGCACTCATTCAGCGGCCCAAGGCCAGCCTGTTGGCACGGTTCCTGGCGCCACCGGGGATCGAGCTGACGCAGACCGACCAGTTCGACACGCCCGTCGCCTGGCCGCCAGACAAAGCCTTCGGCAACCAGTGGCACCTGACCGCGGCCCTGCCGCAGGCCGCGGCTGCCTGCGAGTTTCTGACGGTACTCTCGCCCGCCAGAGCTGGCGAGGAAGCCCAACGCCCCGCGGCCCGCCTGGTCGAATCGGAGTCTGCCCACGGCGTCGAGCTGCGCTTTGCGGATGGCTCATCCACCCTGGTCGGCTTCGCCCGGGCCGGATGGCAGGGACCCCTGACCCTCGCCGACGTCGTCTGCGATGGCCGTCTGTTCGCGGTTTCCAGGAATCGCGACGGCCAACCGCGGGCCTGGTTGCTGGCTGCTGGGCGGCAGTTGCGCGCCGCGGCCATGCCTTTGGTGCAGGCGGCCACGGCTATGGACCTGACCGCCGCGGTCGCGGCCGACGGCGGACGCCTCGACAGCGCTGGCCCTGGCGGCGCGGTCACCCTCGGCTGGCCCAGCCGGGCCGGCGCCCTCACCCGGGCCGGCGCCGCCGTGGCCGCCGAGATCGAACCGGCGCAGTGGTCTCTGACCCTGGCGGCGGGGCAGGACAGCCTCCTGGTCTGGCCTGGCACACCCGTACCCCCAGCGGCGCTGACAGTGCGCCTCACGGC
This sequence comes from uncultured Victivallales bacterium, assembly GCA_903834675.1. Next base: position 10,578 of record CAILKC010000381.1, read on the forward strand.
CGCGGGCGGCACCTGCGAACTCCGCGGGCAGCGCTACGGCCGCGGCCAGTGCATCGTCTCCGGCCGAGCCCTCCTGCCCCGCGGCGCCTACCGCGCCACGCCGCTGCCTGGCGTCCGACTCTCCGGCCCTCACGTGGACGAACAGGGGCGGCTGTGGTTGACCGGCGACGACACGCTGCGTCTCAGCGGCCCGAATCTGCCCCCGCAGGTCGACCTCGAAGCCGCAGTCCCCGCGGTCGCGCTTCCCGCCCTGGCGCTGGACCAGCTGCCGGCCGGGCTGGTCTTCGAGGCCGAGCGGAACTGGCGAGAGAGTGGCGGCAAGGTGCAGCTTAGCGGTGGCACCCACGCTGGGGCCTCCGGCAACGACAACCTCTGGGCCTGGAACCTTCCCGGCCATGCCCTCTCGTGGGACCTCGAAGTGCCCACCGCCGGCCGCTACCAGGTCTGGTTCGTGGCCGCCACCGAGGCCGGTCTCCTGGCCGAATTCCAGGTCGACCAGGGAACGGCGGCGGCCCTGTGGTTCGCACCCAGCGGGGGCTGGGCCCGCAGCAACGCTGGCGAGTGGCGCGCCTTCCAGGTGCGCACCGCGGTGGCGCCCCTCGAGCTCGACCTGGCCGCCGGCCAACACCGCCTCACCCTCACCAACCGCTTTGGCATGGGCCTGAATCTCGATCGCATCGTGCTCGTGCCGAGGTGATGGCCCGGTGTGGAAGGGATCGACCTGCACCGGATACCGCCGAAGCCCGGCTGGCGCCGAGCGGACGGCGGGCTCCAGACCGCAATCTCCGCCCCTTGACATGCTCTGGTGTCTTTGTGTATTGTTGTAACGATACACAAATACAGCCATCCGGGAGCCCGCTGCGATGACTCTGTCGACCGAAGGTCTGCTTCGCGTCTTTCCCTCCTCGGGGGTGCCGATCTACCGCCAGCTCATGGACCAGGTGCGGGTGCTGGGGTTGAGCGGCCAGCTGCGGCCGGGTGACCTACTGCCGTCGGTGCGTTCGGTAGCGACCACTTTAGCGATCAATCCGATGACGGTGTCGAAGGCCTATTCGGCGCTGGAGGCCGAGGGGGTGGTGGAGCGGGTGCGTGGCACGGGCATGCGCCTCTGCCCGCAACGGCCCGGGGTGTCGGCCCGGGACCGGCTCGACGAGCTGCGGCCGCTATTGGAGCAAGTGGCCGCCAAGGCGCATCACCTGGCCCTGACGCGCGGGCAGGTGCGGCAGGCTCTCGACCCTTACCTCGTCACCCTGTCGGAGTAGTGTGCCCGACACGACCGTATGGAGGATGGCCATGAACCCCTCAGCAAGCCCGGTGGATGTGCGGCATCTGGCCAAGAGTTTTGGAACGCGCCCGGCGCTGACCGACGTCAGCCTGACCCTGGCCCCGGGGACGGTGACCGGCCTGCTGGGGCGCAACGGCGCCGGCAAGACGACCCTGATCAAGTGTCTGCTGGGCCTGCTGCGACCCACGGCGGGCAGTTGCAGCCTGCTGGGCGAGGACTCCACCGACCTCTCGCCGGCCGCCAAGGCGCGGGTCGGCTATGTGCCGCAGGAGCCGCTCATCTATCCGTGGATGCGCGTTCGCCAGGGCATCGCCTATCAGGGCGCCTTCTACGAGCGTTGGGACAACGTGCTGGTCGAAGAGCTGCTCAAGACCTTCGCTCTCGAGCCGCGCCAGCGCATCGGCGCGCTCAGCGTCGGACAGCTTCAGAAGCTGGCCATTCTCTTGGCGCTGGCCTCTCGCCCCGACGTCCTGCTGCTCGATGAGCCGGTGGCGGCGCTGGACCCCGAGGGTCGGCGCGACTTCCTGCGGCTGCTGGTGGACCTGGTGGCGGACGGCACCCGCACCGTGTTGCTCTCCACCCACATTACCACCGACGTCGAGCGCGTCTGCAGTCATGTGGCCATCCTCAAGGAAGGCAAGCTCTTGCAGATGACCGACCTGGACGAGCTGAGGGCCTCGGTCAAGGAACTGCGCCTGACCTCGACCCGCCCGCTGCCGGCGGTACTTCACGGGGGACCGGGTATCCTGCGCTACCAGGCGACCGGCAGCAGCGCCGTGCTCACGGTCCAGGGCGAGGTCCCCGCTATCGTCGCGCGGCTGCAGCGGGAGCTGGCGGCCGAGGTGACGGTGGTGGACCTGAGCCTCGAGGACGTCTTCCTCGAACTGCATCGCGGAGCGGAGGAGTCTCCATGAAGCCGTTCTGGACTGTCCTGCGTTCGTACTTCTGCCGCTGGCAGTTTTGGCTGGTGCTGCTGTTCTGGCTGTGCCAGCTCGGGGTCTACTCCTCCACGGCCCGGTTCTCCCACGGCGGCCGCGAGCTCTGGCCCATGCTGCTGCTGGGCGTAGGCTACACCGGCGCCGCCATCGCCTTCCAGTTGAAGGAGCAGCTCGGGGCCTACCGGGCCGCGTTGCTCCCCGGCTTTCGCACGCCGCATCTCGTGGTCGGGCTGCTCTGGCTGACCGTGACCGTGCTGCCCTTTCCGGCCCTCGCCTATGCGGGCGGCGGGAGCGCCCTCGGCGTGCTTGGGGTGGCGCTGCCCCTGGCCGGCTTGGCGTTCGCGGGGTGCTGCCGCGGCGGCTGGCGTGCGGGAGTTTTCGGCACCGGCTTCCTGATCCTGTTTGTGCCGAGGGTGGCGGCCGCGACCACGGCCATGGCGGCAGGTCAGCATCCGTGGGCGGCGGCGGGGTTCAGCCTGGGCGGGCTCTGGTTGATTGCCGAGACCGTGTTCTTCCTGGCCACCATGAACGAGGATACTCCTGGCTACGAGGTGCAGTTCCGCGGCAACCTGCGCCAGCTCAGCGGACCGCAGGCGCGGCGCAGTATGTTGACGGCTTTTCGCCGCCTGGACCGCGACCAGAGCCTCTGGCTGCGCCTCAGCGATGTGCAGATCCCCGACGTCATGCCTTTCGTGGGCCATTCTCGCTGGCGGCGCATCGTGCATTGGCGCCGCGCCCAGGCCAACGGCTGGATGACCATCCTCATGCCTGCGGTCATGTGGGTGGTGATGGTGGCGGTCCAATCCGGCATGACGCGCGGTCACCCCGAGGCTCTGGCCCTGGTCCTGCGCGGTACCCTGTGGATCATCATCATCATGCCTTCGATGATTGGGGTGAGCGCCTGGCAGATGCGCGGCGGCATGCTGGCGCGGGAGCTGACCTATCCGGTGCGGCGCCGGGACTTCGTGCTGGAGCAGGGCGCCTCCGTCCTGCTCGCCCAGCTCCTGGCCTGGCTGCTGCTGGCGGGGGTGATGGTCCTGGGGTCGCGGTGCTTCCCCGACGCCATCCGTGGGGGCGACGTCCTGGTCGCCGTCTGCGTCAGCGGGCCCTGGCAAGTGGTCGCTTTCGCCCTGCTGGCACGGCTGAGCACCCTGCGCTCGGCCATCCCGATGATCGTGGGACTCGTCGTCGCCATGACGGCAGGCACAGCCATCCTGATGGGCTGTCTCTTCCTGAACCGCCTGCCGGTGACTGCGTTCGTCGCCGGTGCCAGCGTCGTGCTCGGCGGGGCCGGCCTCGTCCTGGCCTATCGCCACTGGCTGCGCGTCGACATCGCCTGAAACAACGGGGAGACGAGCTCGACACTGCGGTGGAATTGTGCTGCGTGCGGGCATCGTGACGTAACCAAAGGAGAAAGCGGCGTCAAGTCGCTGCGCTGCGCTCAGGACCCTGGCGGGCCGCCGCAGTCCAAAGCGTCCGCGGCCGAGGGCGCGCCGGGACGCCGCAGAAGGAGGGGAACTGACCTGACTGCCACCCGCCCAACCCAGCCCGCCGCGGCGTCAGGCGACCGCCTCGCCACGACGCACTGGACCCGCCTCGCGCTTGCGTAGATGATATGACAGTTATATAATATGATATGCTGATTAGTATAGTTGATGACAGAGGCAGGCGAAGATGAAAACAGTTCCGGTAATGGAGGTTCGTCGACATCTTGGCGTGATGCTGGACGAAGTCATGCTGAGGTGCGAAACCATCATCATCGAGCGGGCTGGAAGACCGATGGCGATGCTGTCTCCGCTGAACGCTGGCAATGCGGCCGGCGGGGACATCGCGCTGCGCTTGCGCGCCGTCGAACGTCTGGCAGGGCTTGGCGGTGTCACCGAGCGCGGTCGGCGGGCGGACGACTGGGTTGACAACGAGCGCGCGGCGTGGGACTCACAGCGATGAAGAGGGTATTCCTGGATACGTCTCCGCTGATCTACCTCTTGGAGGGCGAACCGGCCCTGCGGGCGAAGGTTTCCGGGCAACTGGCGGGCTGGATCCAGAACGGCATCTGGCTGGAGAGCTCGGTCCTGACGCTCGCGGAATTGCTGGTGGGTCCGGGCAAGGCAGGCGACGCCCGACTGGCCCGGCAGTACCGCGCGGCGGTGCACGAGTTGTTGCAGACGCCACTTCTGGCCGTGGATGAGGCGGTTGCCGTGTATGGGGCAGAGCTGCGTGCGCGTCTCGGCCTGCGGCTTCCAGACGCGCTGCAATTGTCAGCGGCCGTACTGGCGGGATGCGACGTGTTCTACACCAACGATGCCCGGCTGAGACCCGTCGACGGGCTTGAGATCATGCTGGTCAACACGGGCACTGGTGCTGCCGACCGCGGCACGGATCGTGCCACGTAAGTCGGTTCGGAGGAGTTCACGCCGATGACACTGCGTTCACCGCCCGCCTCTGCCACTGCTCGTCGTTCGTCGGCGAGCCGCCGTGGCCCCGGTCCGCTGTCGGATCTCGAGCGTCTGAGCCTGTGGTACCGACAGCCGGCGGCGCAGTGGGTCGAGGCCCTGCCCATTGGCAATGGCCGCCTGGGGGCCATGGTCTTCGGCGGGGTCCCGCTGGAGCGCTTCCAGCTCAACGAAGAGACCTTGTGGGACGGCTATCCGCGGGATCGGCACAACCCCGAGGCGCAGGCGGGCCTGGCGGAGGTGCGCCGCCTGCTCTTTGAGGGCCGCAACGAAGACGCCACCCGGCGCGCCGAGCAATCGCTGCTCGGAGTGCCCTGCCGCATCGACTCCTACCAGCCCCTGGGGGACCTGCGGCTGCGCTTTCCCGAAAGCGAAACGGCGGCGGACTACCGGCGCGATCTGAGCTTGGCCGACGGCGTGGCAAGTACCCGCTACCGGGTCAACCGCGTCTGGTATCTGCGCGAGGCCTGGTGCTCGGCCGTGGACCAGGTCCTGGTGGTGCGCCTGCGCGCCGACCGGCCCGGAAGGATCTCTTTCAGCGCGGAGCTGACTCGGGAAACCGCCGCTGTAACCCTGGTGGACGAGGGCGACCTGCGGCTGTGCGGCCAGATTCCGCGGCCCCACCATGCCACGGGTGAGAACGTGGGCCTGTGCTTCGCGGCCCGGCTGCGGGTGTTGGCCAAGGGCGGTCGCGTCACCGACGCCGAAGATCGGCTCGAGGTGCAGGGCGCGGACGAGGTCCTGCTGCTCCTGGCGGCGGCGACCTCCTTCCGCGGCAACGATCCCGAGGCGCAGTGCCGTCGCCAGCTCCTGGCGGCCGCCCGCCTCTCGGCGCAAACCCTCTGGCAACGGCAGCGAGACGACCACCGGGCGCTGTTCGAGCGGGTGAGTCTGCGCCTGGGCGGGGAGGCGCCGAACTCCGTACCCACCGACGAGCGGCTCGCCGCGGCGCGCGCCGGCGCCCTCGATCCGGCACTGGTGGAGCAGTACTTCCAGTTCGGCCGCTACCTGCTCATGGCCAGTTCGCGGCCGGGGACGCTCCCCGCCAACCTGCAAGGCATCTGGAATGACAAGCTCAACGCGCCGTGGAACAGTGACTTCCACACGAACATCAACCTGCAGATGAACTACTGGCCGGCAGAGGTTACCAACCTGTCCGAGTGTCACCTGCCCCTTTTCGACTACATGGAACGCTTGCTGGCCGGCCCCGGGGCCGAGACGGCCCGACGCCACTACGGCTGCGGCGGCTGGGTGGTGCATCACCTCTCGGATGTGTGGGGTTTCGCCGTGCCAGCCGATGGGGTCTGGGGCATCTGGCCCCTGGGCGCCGCCTGGCTCTGCCAGCACCTCTACGAGCACTACTGCTTCACCCAGGACCGGCAGTTCCTCGCGACCCAGGCCTGGCCCCTGATGCAGGGCGCGGCACGCTTCCTGCTCGATTTCCTGGTGGAAGCACCGCCGGGAACCCCGGCCGCCGGGCGCCTGGTGACCTCACCCTCGCACTCGCCCGAGAACCGTTTCCGTAAAGCCGATGGCACGGTCTCGATGTTCACCTGCGCGGCCACCATGGACCTGATGATCGTGCATGATCTGTTCACGAACTGCATCGCTGCGGCGCGGCTGCTGGGGGCGTCGGAGTCGTTCCGGGAAGAGCTCGAAAGCGCGCTGAGTCGGCTGGCGCCGCTGCAGATCAGTCCCCGCGACGGCCGCCTGCAGGAGTGGCTCGAGGACTACGCTGAACCCGAACCCGGCCACCGGCACATGTCGCACCTCTTTGGGTTGCACCCGGGCAGACAGATCACGCTGCAGGGGACCCCCACACTGGCCGCGGCGGCACGGCGTTCGCTGGAGTACCGGCTGGCGCACGGGGGTGGCCACACCGGCTGGAGCCGCGCCTGGATCATCAGCTTCTGGGCCCGTTTCGCCGAGCCGGAGCTAGCCTTCGAGAACCTGCAGGCGCTGCTGGCCTCATGCACCCTGCCAAACCTGTTCGACAACCATCCGCCCTTCCAGATCGACGGTAACTTCGGCGGCACGGCAGGCATCGCGGAGATGCTTTTGCAGAGCCATGATGGCGCCGTGCATCTGCTGCCGGCCCTGCCGCGGGCCTGGGCGGAGGGAGCGGTCACCGGCCTCTGTGCCCGCGGCGGTTTCGTCGTCGATCTGGAGTGGCGCGCTGGCGTCCTGGTCGGCGGTCGCCTCAGTGCCCGGGTCGCGGGCACCTGCCGCGTACGCTACCGCGACCGTACGGTTGAGCTGCACTTGGCCGCCGGGGAATCGGCGCCGCTACCGCTCCAGGCCCTCGGCGTGACCACCACGGGCTGAGCCAGCCGCCTGGGAGCGCCGACCGTCGGGTCGGCTCTGGCCGCGGGCCGCGGCCGCTCCACTTCTTCTGGACTGCCGACGGCTGCACGATGGTGGGCGCGAGGGGCTCGCACGGCCCCGAAGCGGGGTATATTCAGCGCTCGGCGGCAGTCAACCAGCAGAAGAGGTGCGGCATGTTGAGGATAGCGAAGTCTCACGAATGGGCCCGGCTGGACGGGGAGGTCGTCTCGGTGGGCATCACCGCCTACGCCGTCGAGCAGCTTGGCGACATCGTCTACATCGAACTACCCAAGGTCGGCGCCAAGACCAAGGCCGGGCAGGCTTTTGGCGAGATCGAATCGGTCAAGGCCGCCGCGGAGCTGTTGGCGCCGCTGGATGGCGTCGTGCTCGCAGTCCACACGGCCCTGACCGACGACCTGGATTCGCTCCAGCAGGATGCCTACGACAAGGGTTGGATGATCCGCCTCAAACCCGACCACCCGGCTCAGCTCGACAAGCTCATGACCGCAGGCCAATACGACGACTACGTCAAGACGCTGTGATCAGAGACCCCCGCACGGGAGAACCCTACCGCCATGCAGTCGCGACGGCTTAAGTGGCTGACCCCGGTGGTGGTTGCCTGTCTGTTCGCTGCCGTGCTGGTTCTGCTGCACCGGGAGCTGCACCAGTACCAACTGCGGGACATCCTCGCCGCGGTGCATGCGATTCCCCACGGGCGGCTCTTGCTGGCCTGCCTGCTGACGGCGCTGGACTACGTGCTTCTGACCGGCTACGACGGGCTGGCGCTGGCGCACTTGGGCCAGCGGCTCAGGGTCGGCCGGGTGGCGCTGGCCTCATTCCTGGGCTATGGCATCGGTCACAATCTGGGCATGCTGCTGGGCGGCAGCACGATCCGTTACCGCCTGTACTCGTCATGGGGGCTCTCGGCGTTCCAAGTGCTCGGGCTGGTGGTCTTTCTGGGGGTCACCTTCTGGCTTGGCGTCCTGACCCTGGGCAGCGCCGTCTTTCTGATCGATCCCTTTTCCGTTCCGGCCCGGCTGGGCCTGCCTTTTGCCAACACGCGTTGGCTGGGCCTGGTGATGCTCCCGATCGGCGCGGCGTACCTGCTTCTAGCGGGGCTCCGCCACCGCCCGCTCAAGATTGGGCAGCAGGAGTTCACCCTGCCGCGTCTGCCCATTGCCCTGGGCCAGTGCCTGGTCAGCGCCTGCGATCTGGCGCTGGCGGCGGGGGTGCTCTACGCGCTGTTGCCCGCCTCGGCGCAGGGGGGCTACGTGCGCTTCCTGGGCATCTACCTGCTGTCCGTGGTGGCGGCGGTGATCACGCAGGTCCCCGGCGGTCTGGGCGTGCTTGAGTTGGCCGTGCTGACGCTGTTGCAGCCGACCGAGCCGCACAGCGTCATGGGGGCACTCCTGGCCTATCGGGTGATCTACTACCTGCTGCCGCTGCTTCTGGCCATTGGCCTGTTTGGGGTCCATGAATTTGCCGGATTGCGCCAGCGCACCCGCGCCGTCATTGGGCGCTTTGGTTTATGGGGGCCGGGCGTGGTGGCGCCAGCGCTGGCGGTGGGGGTCATGTTCGCCGGCGCGGTGTTGCTGCTCTCGGGCGCGACGCCGACGGTGGATTCGCGGCTGGGCCTGCTGCTGCGCTTCCTGCCTCTGCCCACGATCGAGGCCTCGCACCTGCTTGGCAGCGTGGTAGGAATCCTGCTCCTGATCCTGGCACGGGGGCTGTTGCGACGGCTGGACAGCGCCTATGTCATGACCTTGATCCTGCTGACCGCCGGCATTCTCCTGTCGCTGCTCAAGGGGCTGGACTACGAGGAAGCGCTGCTGCTGAGTCTGGTGCTGGCCATCCTGCTGCCCTGCCGCCCGCACTTCTACCGGCGGGGTGCCCTGAATGCCGACCAGGCCTCCGCCTACTGGTTGGTCCCGGTCGTCATGATCCTGGTTTCCTGCGCCTGGCTGATGCTGTTTGCCTACCGCCACACGGAGTATGCTGGGGAACTGTGGTGGCGGTTCGCGGTGGATGGACATGCGCCCCGGTCGTTGCGCGCCATGGTCGCCGCCGCGGTTTGCCTGCTGGCGTTTGGGGTGTCGCGGGTGCTGCGTCCGCGACCGAGGGTGCCGGGGCTGCCGGGGCCTGCCGACCTCGAGGCCGCCCGGTGCGTCGTGCAGGCCAATCCGCAGACCGCCGCTTACCTGGCGCTGCTCGGAGACAAGCACTTCCTCTTCAACGACGAGCGTACGGCGTTCATCATGTACGGCATCGAGGGGCGGAGCTGGGTCTCCATGGGCGACCCGGTCGGTCCGGCCAGCGCCGCCCTCGAACTCGCCTGGAACTTTCGTGAACTCAGTGACCGCGAGGGCGCCTATCCGGTCTTCTACGAGGTCTGTGACGCCCGGCTGGGGATGTATATCGATATGGGACTGACGCTGGTCAAGATCGGGGAAGAGGCGCGGGTCGACCTGACGGCCTTTAACTTGGACGGGGGTGACCGCCGGGCCCTGCGGCGCGTCCATCACCACCTCGGCGAGAAGGGCTTCAGGCTGGAGATCATCCCGGTCGAAAAGGTCCCGGAAGTGATGGAATCCTTGCGGGCGGTCTCAGATGCCTGGCGGGAGGGCAAGCGCGGCGCCGAGAAGGGCTTCTCTCTGGGGTTTTTCAAGGAGGATTACCTGGCCTTGACGCCGGTGGCCGTGGTCCGCCACGGTCAGGACATCGTCGCCTTTGCCAATCTGTGGTGTTCCGGCGACCGGGAGGAGCTCTCGGCGGACCTGATGCGCTACGGCGCCAACGCGCCGGCCAACGTCATGGAGTATCTCTTCGTGAGCCTGATGCTGTGGGGGCGTGAGGCCGGGTATCGCTGGTTCAGCCTGGGCATGGCGCCACTGGCGGGGGTGGAAGCGCATCCTTTCATGCCGCTGTGGAACAAGATGGCGGCCCTCGCCTACCGCCACGGTGAGGGCTTCTATAACTTCCAGGGGCTGCGGCGCTACAAGGACAAGTTCAAACCGGTCTGGGAGCCGCGCTACCTGGCGTCGCCGGGCGGACTGGCGTTGCCGGTGGTGGTGGCGAACCTCACCACGCTGATCGGCGGCGGGGTGAAAGGGGTCCTGCGGCGCTAGGGCAGTGAGGTATTCTTGAATCCCATATGGCTAGGCGGGGCGGGGCTGGTGCTGCTGGCGGGGATCTGGCTGTGGCGGACGCGCCGACGGCGCCCGCCGCCACGCGATCTGCCTGAGGCGACCGAGGATGCCCTGAAGGCCCTCTACCACCTCAGCCGCGGTCGGCCGCAGGTGCGCTGGGAGGAGGTCCGCCGGGCGGCGGCTTTTCCCCGACGCCAGATGGCTGACGTCGCGGCCGAACTCGGTCGCCGACGCTGGGCGCAACTGGACGGCCAGACCCTGACTCCCACGGCCGCCGGCCTGACCCGAGCCGTCGAACTGATCCGGGCGCACCGACTGTGGGAACGCTTCCTGGCCGAACGGGAAGGCTATGACCTCGTCGCCCTCCACGACGAGGCGACGCGCCGCGAGCACACGACCTCCCCGGAACAGGCCAATACCCTCGCCGCCGAGCTGGGTGACCCGCGGGTTGACCCCCACGGGGACCCGATCCCCAAGGCGGGCGAGGACTTGCCCGACGAATACGGGGTGCCGCTGAGCGCCTGGCCCCTCGGCGAGGTCGGCGTCATCAGCCATGTCGAGGACGAACCGCCAGCGCTTCTCCGCCGGCTCACGGCGGCCGGCCTGGCGCCCGGCGCGCGGGTCACGGTGGCGGACCGCACCGAAGGGCTGGTGATGGTCTGGAGCGGTGGCCGGCGACAGGCTCTCGAACGCGCGGTGGCAGGCCAGGCGTTCGTGCTGCCGGCGCCCGCTGGGCATATGCCGCTGGCGGACCTCGAGACTGGGCATGCGGCTCGGGTGGTCGCCGTGGCGGACGCGGCCACCAAGACTCGAGCGTGGGCGGCCCTGGGCCTGAAGCCGGGAGCGCAGGTGACCGTGGTGCGTACGGACCACGTGGCCAACCTGGTGACCTGCCGCGTGGACGGTCGCGAGATCGAGCTGGCCAAGACGGAGGCCAACCAGGTATCCGTCGACAGCGCCAGCGTGCAGGATCTGCGCCTGCCATCGTCCCCCTGGCTGAGCGAGCAACTGGGTCGGCTGCGGGCCACCCTGCGCCGCCATGGCAGCCTCGCGGCTATCCGGCGGTCGCTGTTATTCCTGGGACCCGCCTTCATGATCAGCGTGGGCTACATGGATCCCGGCAACTGGGGTACGGACATCGAGGGTGGCGCGCGTTTTGGCTATCGGCTGCTGTGGGTGATCCTGCTGGCCAACCTGATGGCGATTCTCCTGCAGCTCCTCTCGGCGAAGCTCGGAATCGCCACCGGCAAGTCCCTCCCGGAAGTGTGTCGGGAGCGTTACCCGCGCTGGCTGAGCGTGAGTCTGTGGATCACCGCCGAACTGGCCGCCATGGCCACCGATCTGGCCGAGTTCCTGGGTGGCGCCGTGGGGCTGAACCTGCTGTTCGGGCTACCGTTATTCCCCGCGGCACTGGTGACCGGCGTCATCATTTCGTTGATCCTGCTGCTGGAGCGCTACGGTTTCCGGAAGGTAGAGATGGTGGTGATCGGGATGATCGCGGTGATCGGCCTGGTGTACATGGCCGAGATCTGGCTCTCCAAGCCGGCCTGGGGCGCCATCGGCAGAGGCCTGCTGCTGCCCTCGATACCGCTGGGTTCGGCCCTCGTCATCGTCGGCATTATCGGCGCCACCGTTATGCCCCACAACCTCTACCTGCACAGTGCCCTGATGCAGACGCGGGTTCGTCCCAGCGATTCGCCGCGCCGCAAACGCGATGTCTTTCGCTTCGAAATTATCGATAGCCTGGTGGCTCTGAATGGCGCTTTCCTGGTCAATGCGGCGATCCTGATCATGTCGGCGGCGGCGTTTTCGGGGGGGCGCCTCAATGACTACTCGCTGGAGACCGCGCATCGGACGCTGACCCCGGTGCTGGGATCGTTTGCCAGTGTCGCGTTTGCGGTGGCGTTGCTGGCCTCGGGGCTATCGTCGTCGACCACCGCCACGATGTCGGGCCAGGTCATCATGGAGGGGTTCATCCGGCACCGCACCAATATCTGGCTGCGGCGCGGGGTGACCATGGTGCCCTCGTTGATCGTGATCGGGCTCGGCCTCGACCCGCTGAAGATCCTGGTCCTATCGCAGGTCAGCCTATCCTTCCAACTGCCTTTTGCGGTGGTGCCGCTGTTGCGCTTCACCAGTGATCGGGCCGTGATGGGGGAGTTCGTGAATCGGCCGCTGACCACGGTCCTGGCCTGGCTGGCGGCGGCCATCATCCTGGCGCTGAATATCATGCTGGTGGTGCAGTTGCTGCGCGGCTGACCGCCGCGCTGTTTCTTTTTCCAGGCAGTGGGCGCCTGTGGAGCCGGCGGGTACCGCGAACCCGCCCGAAACG
>CAILKC010000382.1 GCA_903834675.1 uncultured Victivallales bacterium
CAATAAGAGAGTCCGTCTGAAGCGCTGAAGGCGCGCTGCCATACCAGCCCAGGGCAACGCCCTGGGAATAGAATGGTTATGGGTTTGAGCCCTGTAGGGGCGAGCCATCTACCCTACCTTCGCACCGAGGTCGCATGGTCCACCCCTTCAGGGCTCAATCTTCGCTGTGGACGGGTACCCAGGGCGTTGCCCTGAGCGCCCGAAACGCCCCCTTGGGGCTGAATACCACGGCCCATCCTTATTGCACAGGTCGCCTTTTTTTGTTTTGAGGCCCTGGCTGGGGCCTCTTGCGCGCGCTAATCAAAGGCGCTATCGTCTGGGGTTGCACTGGGGGCGCGCCAGCCCGCAGGGCGGCTTGGCCCACGGCGGACGGCGGTCCGCTGAAGCATGGGTCCGCAGACAGGTAACCCAACGACGCGAGGATTCCCGAGATGAGCCGAAAGACGTGCCGCAACTTCACTCTGATCGAACTGCTGGTCGTCATCGCGATCATTGCCATCCTGGCCGCCATGCTCTTGCCGGCCCTGGCCAAGGCGCGCGAGAAGGCCCGCAGCGTCTCCTGCATGAACAACGTGAAACAGCTCACCCTCGGCATTCTCATCTACGCCGATGCGAACCAAGAGGAATTCCCTTACTGCGACATCAGTAATAACGTGGTCCTGGAAGCAGCCGCCACCCCTTGGTGGGTCGCCATCCCGGCGCAGATGAACAGCACCGACAGCCTGTATTGCCCCTCCCGCACTCGTCCCGGTGCCCCAACCACCTACCACAACCAGCCCTACCCTTACCCGCAGTATGGGATGAACGGCAATCTGCACCAGGCGGGCGCGGCCTGCCGGACCCTGGTCAAAGCCAAACGACCGGCGGAATCGATCATGGTGGCCGACAGTTGCCACGGCCGCGGGGAGAGCTGGAACGTCGCCTGGCCGCTGACCCCGGGCGTCTGGCCCGGCAAGTGCGCCAGTGCGACCGTTCTGCGCGACCCCGCCAATGCCCAGCATAGCGCCGGCACCAACTGCGGCTTCATCGACGGCCATGCCGCCTGGATGACCGCTACTGGCATGTACGACACCCGTGCCAAGTGCTGGGATAACCCGCAGCTCTAGCCCCCCCGGCGACCACCGATCACGGGAGCGGGAACCTCGGCACGTCTTGGCGGTCAGTGTGTACGGTCCGGGACCGTCCGGGTGGTGTTCTATTGCGAGTATGAAGTCCGTACGGAGAGAACCTACGATGTCAGGAAAATTGCTTGAGGTCACCGAGAAGAACTTCGAGGCCGCCGTGGGCACGGGGACGGTACTGGTCGACTTCTGGGCGCCCTGGTGTGGGCCGTGCCGGATGCAGACCCCCATCCTCGATGAATTGGCCGGGGAGATCGCTGGCCAGGCCGTCATCGCCAAAGTGAACGTCGACGAGGCCCCCTCCATCGCCGCCCGCTATGGCGTGCGCTCCATCCCGACCCTGATCTTGTTCAAGGACGGCAAAGCGTCTCAGCAGTGGATCGGCCTGCAGCAGAAGGACGCCCTCAAGACCGCGCTGCTCGCTTGAACCGAGAGCCGCTGGCCCGACGCGCCCCGGCAGGCGTAGAGGCCAACTGCCGCAGGCCAGAGAGCGGTGGACTGAGGCGTCACCCTGGTTCGCACCTTGCCAAAACTGCAGCGGCGACCTGATCTACGACGCGGATTCTGACTTCATTCAGCGGCTACCTCTTGCGCTCGCCGGTCAAAGATGCTATCATTTTACATGCACTGGGGGCGCGCCGTGGCCCGCAGTGCGGGTTGGGTCCACAGCGCACGGCACTCCCTGTGGCATGGGTCCACGGACAAGTAACCGAACAACGCGAGGACTCCCGAAATGAGCCGAAAGAC
>CAILKC010000383.1 GCA_903834675.1 uncultured Victivallales bacterium
ACCAGCAACGCCATCCTGACCGGGTTCAACCGCAGTGCCAGCGCGAATCTCTATGCCCGTGTCTGGGATGGCGCGACGCTCTCGGCCACCACCACCGTCGGCGCTAACGGCGCCACCCCCGCCATCAACCGCCGGACCCTCGCCGGCGGCTGGCTTACCGCGGGCGCAACGACGGCGGCGGTCCTGGTCTGGTCCTCCACGACCAATACCCAGATCAACTATGCGTACACCACCAACAACGGTGGCGCCTGGACCACGTCGCAAGCCTGGACGGTGTCCGGCAGCCCAGGGGCCAAGCGCTGGCTGAACGCCGAGACCGACCCCGCCTCGGCCGACACCCTCATCCTCACTTTCTCTGACAGCCTGAATGACCTCTGGGCCAAACGCTTGGTCCTCTCCAGCGGCCCGACGTTCACCTGGACTAACGCCGACGGGGGCGCCGCGCTTGCCACCGCCCTGGCTTCCGTTACGACCCAGAACTTCGCTTTCGCCTATGACCGTCCAAGCCAGTCCCTGAGCGTCGGCAACGGCACTGACCCGGCCAGCGTGACGATCGCGCCTGGCGGCCCGGCGACCGACCTGGACTCGTTCACGCTGCTGACGTCGTCTGGCTCATCCCAGGTCACCGCGCTGGTGGTCACTCTCGCGCCCGGCACCGCGGCACGCCTGGCGCTGGTCGAAATCACCAGCGACAACGGCCTGACGGTCTACGGTTCGGCGGCGAACCCGGCCGCGGACAACCTCGCCATCACGCTGGGCTCCCCCCTCACCGCCAGCCCGACGCTCACCCCGTACCGCGTCCGCATTACCGCGCTGGGGCAGGCAAGCCTACCGGCGCCACCCGGGGCGACCTATACGCTGACCGGGACGGTCACGGGCGTCACCGCGGTCCCGCCGACCACGTATGCGGACTCCACCAGTGCGACGGTGACCCTCGACAACCTCTCGCCCGCGAACCCGAGTGCCTTTAGCGGCATACCCGGGGACACGCAGATAGCCCTGACCTGGACCAACCCAGCCGACGCCGACTTCAGCCAGGTCGTGGTGCTTCGCAAGGCAGGCTCAGGGGTCACGGACACACCCGTGGAAGGGGTGACTTACAGCGCCCCCGGCACGCTGGGCACCAGCACGATCCTCTATGTCGGTAGCCTCCAAACCTTTTCCGACTCCGGTTTGACCAACGGGCTTGCCTACCACTACCGGATCTACGCCAAGGACAGTAGCGGCAACTACTCCGCCACCGGGACGGCTGTCGGCCCTTACACTCCCGCGCTGACCACCACGGTCGGCAACGGCGTGGACCCCGCCAACGCGGGCCTGGCCCCGGGCGGCCCGGTGGCCGCGCTCGATGCGTTCACCCTGACGACGTCCCGCGGAACCGACACGGTCACCAGCGTCACCCTGAGCCTGGCCGCCGGGACAGCGGTCGGCATTGGCCTGGTCGAGATCACCAGCGACGACACCTGGACCCTCTACGGCGCCGTCGCCAACCCGGCCTCGGAGACGGTCACGCTGGCCCTTTCCCCAAGCATCCCCGTGACCCAGGTGGCGACGCCGTACAAGGTCTGGATCACGCCCCGAAGCCACGCCGCCATGCCGGCGCCGCCCGGGGCTGCCTACGCCGTGACCGGAACCGTCTCCGCCATCGTCTGCACTAACGCGACCGCCTACGCTGACACCAGCAGCGCCACCGTGACCCTCGACAATGCCTCGCCCGCAGCCCCCGCCTGGAATACCGTGACTCCGGGCGACTCCCAGGTGACCCTGACCTGGACCAACCCCGCCGACGCAGACCTCGCCGAGGTCCTCATCCTGCGCGACACTGCCAGCATTTCAAACCGACCGGCGGAGGGGACGACCTACGCCACGGGCAGCCTGCTCGGCACCAGCCTCGTGCGCTACGTGGGCAGCCTCCAGACCTATACCGACCCGGGCCTGACCAACGGCGCCAGCTATCACTATGCGATCTGCGCGCGGGATACCTCCGGCAACTGGTCGCTCGCCGCGCTGACCGGCCCTCACGTCCCAGCCATCGCGGGCCGCCTCGAGGTCACCAACCCGACCCAACCCGCGGCGGCCACCATCCCGGCTGGCACCGCCGCCACCACCATCGGCCGCATCACGCTCAGCGCCACCCTGGCCGACGTCACCGTGACCGAACTCCGCCTCGCCAACACCGGCACCGCCGTGGCCGAAGCCGACGTCCAGAGCGTGCAGCTCTTCAGCGAGACCAGCGCCGCCTTCCTCGGCACCGCCGCCTGGAACGGCACCCAGTACGTCTGCTCGAGTTTCCCGTTCACCCTCGTCAGCGGCGCCTCGCTCACCCTCGCGGTCCGGCTCAACCTCTCATCCGGGGCGACCGTCGGAAACACCTTCGCCATGCGGCTTGGCCCCGGCGATGTGGCGGTGCAGACCCCGGCCGTGGTGAACGCGGTGGCGCTCTGCGCCGGAAATACCTTCACCTTCACGGCCGGCTCCGCCGAGGGTGACCCCACGCCCAATTCGACCTCCCCGACCCTCCTCATCGTGAACCCGACCAACGGCGCCACGGTCAGCCTCTCGCAGACCGG
This sequence comes from uncultured Victivallales bacterium, assembly GCA_903834675.1. The sequence goes on from CAILKC010000383.1 coordinate 2,571, forward strand.
CGAAATCCGGGTCCAGGCCCACGTCTACAACCCCGCTGGCCTCAGCGGACTGACCGCCGCGCTCAGCCTCAACGGCGGCACAAGCTACACAGTGGCGTTGACCCAGAACGCGAACTACTCGGTCGGCACGAACGCGGGCATCTACGAGGCGCGGCTGACGCTCTCGGCGGGGGCCTACTCGCTCCGGGCCAGAGCGACCAACGCCGCGGCCCAGGCCGTCGCTTCCGGACCGGTCCTGATTACCGCCAATCCCGCCGGTAAGGGCGACGGAAACCTCCTCGTGCGCGACAACTCGGACCAGCTCTGCCTCGACTGCCACGCCATCGCTACCCACTCGAGCCAAGCAAGCGCCAAGTACGGCTCCTGGGCGGTCGGTTGCCGCGCCTGTCACACCCCCCACGGCACCACCAACATCTACCTCTTACGCACGACCATCACGCCGCCGGCCGTGAACGGCTACAGCCCGGCCCAGACCGTGAAGTTTTCGACCACCACCGGCGACTCGAATTCCAGCGCCGCGGCGTCGGCGTCCTTCGTGAATAGCGATGGCAGCGGCCCCTGTCAGGTCTGCCATACGCGCACCGTCAAGCCGGGCACGACGACCAAGCGTTGGCAGAGGGGCGCCGGCACAGCGGGGAACGCCGATGCCCACTACACCAGCGCCGCGGGGACGCGGCCGTGTACGGACTGCCACAATCATAAGAATGGCTTCGTGGCCAGCGAGAGCGCCGGCGGCGCTACCTGCGGCGGTTGCCATGCCGGGACCCTGAACCTCATGACGGGCGCCAAGACCAGCAAACACACCCTCGGCAGCGTCCTCGGCACCAACGACGACTTCCTCGACAACGGAATCACCTGGGCCAACCCGTTGTCCGGCAACGCGGCCAGCACCCGCTCCTGCGTCAACATGTGCCATCAGGATCACCTCCATAACCAGCCTCCCGCCGGAACGACGCATGACTACAACACCCACCAGAATGCCGCTACCAGCGGCTCCCGACTGGTCACCCGCAATGGCAATGGGAGCATCGCTTCCGGAACCCCGGCACGTACGGACTTCGACAGCACGGTAGCGAGCGCCGGACTCTGCCTCTCCTGCCACACCAATCCCGTCGACGCCAGCCGCCCCGCCGTCGATAAGACCGCCTACACCGCCGCGGCCCACAACTACGTCTCCTTCTCAACCTACGGCGCCTGGAACTACACCCTCCACGACGGCTCGAGCTTCGACCGCAACTGCACCAAGTGCCACTGGTCCGATACCGCCCAGCAGGCGGCCGGGGCCTCCCTCGGAGCCGTGCATGGGTCCGACTTCCCGGCCCTGCTCTCCGGCCCCATCAACCCGAATGGGACCCCCGCTACCTTTACCTGCAACCGCTGCCACGGCAACGCCACCACCGGGACGAACCTCTCCGGCAAGGACCTCGCCACCGATATGGCCAAGACTGGCGGCCGGCACCCAGTGAACAGCGACAACAAGCACAACCTGGCGGCGGAACTGGCCCCCACCACCCTCTATAACAACGGCGTGTTCTCGGGGACCAATCGGCACGTGAACTGCCTCGACTGCCACAGCTCCCACGCCGCCAAGAGCGGGGTTCACGCCTACAGCACCACGGCAACCAGCACGCGCAACCTGGCGAGCAACCCGCTGGCGAAGGTCAGCGGCGTCCAGTTCAACTACACCGGATTGGCGAACTTCGTCGCCCCGGCGGCGGCCAACTACTCCTGGCTCCCGGCTGCCACGGGCGCTACCTATGAGTACCAGGTCTGCTTCAAGTGCCATACCGGCTTCACCTTCGGCGCCACCCCGCCGAACGGCCTCTCGGCGAACGGGACCCAGGCCACGCCCCCGGAGACCGACCTGGCGCAGGAGTTCAACCCGGGCAATAAGTCCGGCCACCCGGTCGTCGTCGCTCTCAATAGTTTCACCGGCAACGCCGCGCCCAAAGCGCTGACGGCAGCGGTCATGGTGACGCCGTGGAACACGAACGTCGGCAACCAAACCATGCTGTGCTCGGACTGCCACAACACCGACGCCGCCAGCCCGGCGGCGCAGGGACCGCACGGCTCGGCAGTGCCCTTCATGCTGCGCGACTTCGGCGTCGGGAAGCCCTTGCCGAGCGCCTGGCCCAACGTCACCCTCACGAACCGCGCCACCTCCTGGTGCGCCAACTGTCACACCCTCGCCAATGCCGTGCATACGCGGAGTAACCACGCTTCAACCCCCTGTTACGGCTGCCACATCGTGGTCCCTCATGGCGGCAAGATGTCGCGCCTGATCGGCGACAACAACTCCACCATGCCGACCCGCTATGCGTACAGCAACACCCTCAGCAATATGCGGATACAGAGCTTCACCAAGGCGGCCGGTAGTTACTCGGAATCGAACTGCCAGAGCGCTACCTCCGGGTGTTCCGGAAATCACGGTGGCGCCGCCAGCGAAAACTGGTGAAACTGAGGCCATTCCCACCGTGTTGCGAGCGCTACAATCCTCGGGGGGCGCGACGGCGTGAAGAGGTATGTTCCTGCCTTGCAGCCCCTCTGGCGCGCGCTCCGGCAGAGCCTGCGCTCACCCCGGGTTATCATGGCCGAGGTCGTGGTCATCACGGCAGCTGGAGTCGTGGTGGCGCTGGTCCCCCAGGCCGACGTCGTCGGGGCGGAGCGGCTGGCGCGGTTCCAGACGGAGTACCCGGCGCTGGGAGCGGTCCTCGACGCTCTGGGACTGCACGCGCTCTCCGGCTCGGCGTTCTTCGCCGGGCTTTTCCTGCTCGCCGCCGCATCGCTTGCCATAGCGGTGGGCGAGCAGTGGCGGCGCGCCCGGCGCGAAGGGTCGCGCCCTCTCAATCCCGAGAGCTTCCGTTCGGCCGCGTATCGGCGTGAGGGGGAGCGCCAGCGCCCGGAGGGCGCCGCCCCCGCACCCGCCGCGACCTATACGAGCAGCGGGCGCCTGGGGCTCTGGGGCTCGCCCGTCTTCCATGCGGGGCTGATCGTCCTCATCCTCGCCGGGGTGCTTCGCCTGCTCTTCGGACAGACCGCTGCGGTCGACCTGCTCGAAGGCGAGACGCTGCCCCCCGTGCCGGGCGCCTACGGCGCGCAGTGGGGGGGACCGCTGGCGGCGCCGTTCGCGCTGGCATTCCCCCTCCGTCTCGACGCTCTGGTCGCGGAGCGCTGGCCCGATGGAGCGCTCAAGTCCTTTGCCGCCAGGATCACACTCGAGACTCCCGCCGGGCCGCGCCGGGAACGGCTGGCCGTGAATTCGCCTCTCAAGCTGGGCGCGGAACGGCTCTTCCTCTCCGCCCTCCACGGCCCGGCCGCGCTCATCGAGGCGCGCCAGCCCGGCGGCACCGAGCGGGTCGCGGTACTGTTGCGACCCGTTGACGGCCGCGAGAATGCCTTCCAGGGCGTCATGAGGCTACGTTCCGGGCTCGAGCTGCGCCTGCGCGGCGCCCTGCGGGCTGACGCGGGACCG
>CAILKC010000384.1 GCA_903834675.1 uncultured Victivallales bacterium
CCTTGGGGCTGAATACCACGGCCCATCCTTATTGCACAGGTCAACCAATAGCGGTAAAAAAAGGTCGACCTGTGCAATAAGGGAGTCCGCCTGGAGCGCTGAAGGCGCGCTGCCATACCAGCCCAGGGCAACGCCCTGGGAATAGAATGGTTATGGGTTTGAGCCCTGTAGGGGCGAGCTATCTGCCCTGGGTTCGCGCCGAGGTCGCATAGGCCGCCCCTTCAGGGCTCAATCTTCGCTGTGGACGGGTACCCAGGGCGTTGCCCTGGGCGCCCGAAGCGCCCCCTTGGGGCTGAATACCACGGCCGATCCTTATTGCACAGGTCGAAAAAAGTAGTGGCTGCAAAGTTACACGCCTCTTTTGGCTCGATGGAGTGCGTAAGTTGGGCTACGGACAGACGCTGGGGGTGGTGATGCATGCCGGCAAGCTCTGCCCGGCTCACGCCTTCTCGATCTCAATCTCGCCGACGTCCATTTCAGCGGTGACCGCTTGGCCCAGGAGCTCGATGTTGACCGCCACCCGGGTCAGGCCACGGCGCCGCGTCACGATCGCGGTCATGCCTTTGAAAGGGCCTTCCGTGACCACGACGGGTTGGCCCGGCTGCAGCTCCGGCAGGACGACGAGAGCGGTCGTCGTCTGGAGCTGTTCCAGGCGCAGGAGGTCATTCAGCTCGCGCACCAAGTCCTGCTCCTGCCCGGGCGTCACGTCGACCAGGCGGACGATCTTGTGACTCTCCACGATCTGGGCCCGGCTGTCGCCGCCCAATTGGGCAAACAAGTACGAGCTGAACATGGGCAGAAAAGTCTCAACCGTCCGCCGCTGATAGCGCTTGGCGCGGCGCATCAGTGGCAGGTAGCAGGGAATGCCGTGGCGCTGGCAGTAGTCCGCGACCACCTTCTCGCAGCGGGGCTTGGTGTAGACCGGCACCCACACAGCGTCAGCCATCTGCTGAATAACCACAAGGCTCAACTCAGACACACGTCACTCCTGACTCTCAGCGGATACTGCGGGGGGGATGGGCTGCCGTCAGCAGGGGGCACACTGACCGCACGACAGCCGCTGAACACCTCGCGCCACCTGGCAGGCATCACGGTTCGGCGCTGGGTAGCAGGTCCGGGGAGACCCGGCGGATGAACTCCCGGCATAGCACCAGCACGTCCTCGGCCGAACCGCAGTTCACCGCCTGGTCCACCAACGCCTCGGCCTCGTGCATCCGGACCCGCCGGACCAGTTGCTTGACCGCCGGGATGGAGACCGGACTCATGCTCAGTTCATGAATCCCCAGCCCCAGCAGCAGCGGGACCAACAAGGGCTCAGAGGCCATCTCGCCACAGATCCCCAGCCACTTGCCGTGCGCATACACCGCCTGCGCCACCTGTTGCATCATCCGGATGATCGACGGATGACTGGGCTGATAGAGGTACGAAATGTCGGGGTTCGAACGGTCCACCGCCAGCGAGTACTGCACCAGGTCATTCGTGCCCAGGCTGAAGAAGTCCACGTGGGGCGCCAACTTGTCCGCAATCAGGGCCGCCGACGGGACCTCGATCATCATCCCCACATCCAGGTGCGGATTGTGCGGTACGCCCTCGGCGGCCAGTTCGGCCTTGACCTCGGAGAGCACCCCCAGCGCCTGCTGCAGCTCCTCCAACGTCGAGATCATCGGGAACATGATGCGCACCTTGCCAAAGGCGCTGGCGCGCAGGATGGCCCGCAACTGGACGCGGAACACATCCAGCCGACGCAGGCAGAAACGGATCGCCCGCATGCCCAGAAAGGGGTTCAACTCGACCGGCATCTTAAGATGGCTAAGGAACTTGTCGCCGCCGATGTCCAGGGTGCGGAAGATCACCGAGTGCGGGTAGATGTCCTCGGCGACCTTGCGATAGGTCCGAAAGTGCTCCTCTTCCTCACACAGGCCATCATTTTTGACGAACAGGAACTCGGTACGGAAGAGGCCGACTCCCACCCCGAGGCGCTGGCGCAGCGTCTCCACTTCCGCCGCCATCTCGATGTTGGCCGCGAGGCGCACGTGGAAGCCGTCCAGGGTCTCGGCCGGCAGCATCGACTCGGCTTCGACGCGGGCCAGCCAGGCCTGCTGCTCCCGGATGCGGCGTTCATAGACGACCAGTTGCTCGGGCGTAGGGTTGACGATCACCTCGCCACGGGCGCCATCCACCACCAGCACGTCACCATCGTTGACCACCTCCACCGAGTCGCTCAGGCCGACCACCGCCGGGATGCCCATGGCGCGAGCCATGATGGCGGTATGGCTGGTACGGCTGCCGATGGCGGTGACAAACGCCAGCACATGCTCCCGGTCGATGCCCGCGGTGTCCGAGGGGGAAAGATCGTCGGCGACCACGATGCAGCGTTCCGGCAGATGCGACAGGTCGATGGAGGCATGGCCCTGCAGGTTACGAATGACGCGACCCGCCACATCCTGGATGTCTGCCATGCGGTCGCGGATGTAGCTGTCGTCCACCTTGCTGAGCATGTCGCAGTAGCCGCTGATGACGGACTGAAACACGTGCTCGGCATTACGCCGCCGCTCCCGAATCTGCTGCACGACCTGCTGCACTACGGTCGGGTCGTCCACCAGCATCAGGTGACTGTCGAAGATGGCGGCGTGGTCTTTACCCACCACCTCCTGCACCCGGGCCCGTAAGGCCGCAATCTGCTCGCGGGAAACCCGTAAGGCCGCCTCAAAACGCTCCACCTCGACGTCAGTCTGCTCGGGACTGAGAGCCAGCTCGTGGACCTGCGATAGCTTGCGTCCGACCAGGATGGCCTTCCCCATCACCATCCCCGCCGATACCCCCGCTCCCTTCAGCCGCGTGCCAGGATTAGACATCCTTACTCCTCGCCGAATCTGGAGCGGAACAACGCCTCGAGGGCGTCCAGCGCCTGGCGCGCATCCTGCCCTCGCGCGGTCAGGCTCAGTGTCGTTCCCGGCCCCGCTCCGAGCATCAGCACGCCGATAATACTCTTGCCATCGCTCACGTGGCCATCCTTGCCAATCGTAATCTCCGCAGCAAAACGACAGGCCAGTTTGACAAACTGAGACGCAGGCCGAGCGTGGAGGCCGAGAGCGTTCTCAACCACCACAACCAGGGACAACTCATGTCCCCCTTGCCCTTCCTGCACTGCCTTATTCATGCGCGGTTCGCCGATCCGTATAGACGCCGCCAACCGGCCATCCGCTATTGCGGCACCGCCAAAATATAGGCGGCCAGCCCGGTCTCGTCTAACCCTTCCGAGCCGGATTTGCGTCCCCGGAAGCGCGCTGCGCCAGCGTCGACAGTGCCGCCACGGCCGTGTCGGTCCAGTGTGCGGCGGTGCCCATGGGGGCCCGCACGTGTCGGCACAAGCGGGTCTCATAGCTGCCTTCGGCCAACGCCTGATCCGTGGCGACATAGCCCACCGAGCCGTTCGCCAACCCAACCACCATGGTCCGTGCCAGCGGCGAGCGCGATTTGATCTCCAGGCCAACCTCGACAAAGACCTCTCCGTGCAGACCCGCGATGCCTAGCGAACCCACGCGCAACGCCTGCACCGGCACCTGCCACTCGCGGGGTGCTGCCGACAGCCACACCAACTCCCGGGCGTACACCCATTCCGCGTCCTGGGCCGCCCCCGGTCGCGAGTATAGCGCCTGCGCCGCCGCCAGCTCCTCCTCCGTCGCCCGCCGCGCCTTGAAGTCCACCCAAGCCAGTTCGGCATCAAGCGTCACGTCTGAGCTGAAGTCGCTCTCCCGGAGTGTGTTCCACTGCTTCCAGGTCTCGGCGGCCACAACATTGGCCACGCGCTCCTGCTGCTGGTAGGGATGCACACTCTGCCGGGCCGGTCGGCTAAAATCGCAGTTGTTGATGTTCCCCTGGCAGCCGTTCGCCAGAAGCACCAGAAACTCTTCCCCGACCAGGCGTTGCAGGGCTTTGGAGAACTCCCCGAAGTAGTCTGCCGAAACCCAGGTGCTGCGCCCGTTTCCGACGTAGTGCAGGGCCAGGTTGCCGTACACGGCCAGAGGCCGACGGGTCTCGACCTCACGCACGATGAGCAGGCCCAGTTCGGGGTCCGTCGGTCCCGCCGGACGCACGGCCTCGGGGTTCAGATAGCCCGGGTTCATCACCACGCGACCGTCCTTCATATGCCAGCGCCGGTTATGGACCTCCTGCCGACAGTCGCCCGAGACGTGCGCCGCCTCGGCTGGGCGCAACTGCCCCAGCGCCATGACGAAGGCGTCGGCGAGGCGGGGAACCAGGCTCTGCGCGTAGACCTCGTCCGTCGGCGTCCCGAGGGCACCGACGGCACTCGGCGCCGTATGGGTGTGGGTACAGGAGATGAGCACGTGCGTCGGCGGCACCCCGGTCCGCCCCTGAATGGCCGCCTTGGCCGCCTCCACCACGCTCACGGGCAGAGCGATCAGATCGCACGTGATCAGCCCCAGGGTGACGTCCCCAGAGCGCAAGGCGAGCGCCTTGACGTACAGATCGTCGTGGATAAAATCGGCGACCCGGTCCTCGAAATGTCCGACCAGGTGACAGCCCAGCGTCGGGGTGATGACCAGCCGCCCGGTTCCCGCGTGCAGAGTGCCCATCTCGTCTTACTCCTCAGAAAGCGTTGCCCCGCCTCTCCACACCCTCAGCCGCCGGTCAGCGTCCGCATGATGAGCAGATCGAGTTCTTCGTAGTCGCGCTCGGCAACCAGCGCCTGCACCCGCGCTTCATCCAGGCTGCGCGAGACCTCCAGCAGCCGCAAGAACATGGTCCGGCTGTTGGACAAGTGTTTGGTGGCGACCGCGTTCTTCTGGGTCCGCATCGCCTTGACGTCCAGTCCGACGAACTCACCGCCCTTGCCGTAGCCGTAGCGGTCCAGGATGCGCACCTGGTTGAAGGCCCGGCGCAGGTCGACCGAGCCAAAGGCCTTGTCCTGGTCGAACTTGAGGCCGTTCTGATCATTCAGATGAACGCTCCAGAGCTTACCGAAACTGAGAGCGAAGCCCATCTCGTCGGACGGATCGAGGCCAGCCAGGATCGCGTGGGCGCTCTCGATGTTCACGCCGATGCGGTCCGGCGCCACCGTGCGTTGCGCCAAGGCCAGGGCATGACCCGTGGTGGGAATGTAGGTCTGGTCCATCGGTTCGTTGGGCTTGGGCTCGATGGCGACGCGGATGGTCGGGTGGTAGGTCAACATCTCGTTCAGCGTGTCGACAATCTGGTCCACGGCCCAGGCGCTGTCTTTGGCCTCGCGGATGTAGGTCCCCTCGCGGGCCAGCCACAGGACGATCAACTCGGTCCCCAGCTCAGCGGCAATGTCGATGCTGCGCTTGAAGCGATCGCGGGCATAGGCGCGGCAGGCGGGGTCGTTGCTGGTGAAGCCGCCGTCGATGGTGCGCGCGTCCTCCCACAGGCGCGGCGCCACGAACTCGGCCACCAACCCATGCGCATGCAGGACCGACTTCAAAGCCTTCGCCTCGGCCACAATCTTGCTCGGGCTCTTGTCGTTCATGCCGGGCACGGCATCGTCATCGTGAAACTGGACGCCCTCAAAGCCGAGCGACTTGTACAGGCCCAACTTGCGACCGAAGTCGATACCGTCACGCACCGCCGGACCGAAGGGGTCTGCACCCTCGTGGATGTTCCACGGGCCGAATGTGAAGCGGAACGTTCCTGCCATCGTCGTTATCCTCCTGGTCGGTTACGCCTTCAAGCTCGTCAATCAAGACGCCTCAACACGGCACGTAGCGAAGCCAACATACCGCCCCCTCAGGCTGGCGCAACTGGCGCCGATCCCGCCGGATGCGTGACCGGAAGGTTCCGAGCGGATACGCAGAGCCCGCGTTCCAGCGCGACTGGCGGGGGCTGGGGCGGGTGAACCTACCCAGGCGCACCCGCGCCGGTGGGGCGTCCCCTGGAGGTCGGAGACGCGGGCGAGCCGGGGGGTCGGCAAGAGCCTCCATAGAGGGTGCGGCTGATGAACTCGTCCTGCATCTCCGGGGTCAGGTTGACGAAGCGGGCCGAATAGCCGTAGAGGCGCACGATCAGCTCCGGGTGCCGCTCGGGGTGCGCGCGGGCGTCGAGCAACTGCGCCTGGTCCACGCAGTTCAACTGCAGCATGCCGACGCCAGAGGCCGCGTAGGCGCGTTCGAGTTGCGCCAACGTCTGCAGGTCGACACCGCCCAGCGGCAGGGAAAGGGTCAGCACGGAGTTTGCCGGACACTGGCTCAAGTCCAAGGCGGCCGCGCTGTTGATCGTCGCGGTGATTTCGGCGGAAGGGTGCAGCCGGGATGGGGTCAGGCCCTGGGTGAGGAAATCTCCCGCGCGCCTGCCGTCCGGGGTCGCCCCCGTGATCTTCGCCCAATCAATGATGTCACGGTAGTTGTAGAGACCAAGCTGGAAGGGGCCGCCGCGCTCGTTCTTGAGATCGCGGGTGTTGGCGTAAAGATCGTCCAGAACCAGGCGAGCCAGGGCGTTCGACTCCGGCCTGTCGTCCCCGAAGTGCGGCATGGTCAAGGCCTCGGCCCGTAGATTCGCATAGCCATCCCAGTCGGCCCTGACCGCCTTCAGCAGCTCGTTCAGACGACAAGGCCCACGCTCAAAACAGAGCGTGCGGATGGCGAGCAACGAGTCGACAAAAATCGCGAAGCCGGCCAGGGGCAGGCCATGGGGATTGTAGCGTCCCCCGCCCGCGGTGTAATCCGTGCGCTTCTCCAGGCAGTCGGAAAGGCAGGCGGAGAAGAATGGCGCCGGGCTGACCTGCGGCCAGACCCTGCCGTTTCGGCCGATGACCGCGCACATCTGCCGGATGCCGCGGATAGCGTTGTCCAGCACGATCCGATACACCTCAGCAAAGTCCTGCGCGCCATCGAGCTTCGCGCAGACCACACCCGTCGCGGCCAGCTCCGGACGTTCATGGATCGACAGGTCCATTATCCGGGAGAGGCTGAAGTAGCAATTCGCCCCGGCCGAATGCTCATATCCTTCCAGAATGATCTCCCAGCAGCCGCCGGCGACGTAGCCTCTGGCGTCCTCCAGGCGCTTGCCGGCCTTCACCTGCGCCGGGATCACCGCGTCGTCGCTCAGGAACGAGATTACATTCCTGCCGCTGAGAAAGTCGCGGTTGATCGCATCCAGGAACTCCGGCTTGGTGTTTCTGCTAATCCGACAGTGGATCTTCGGATAGATCAGCTTGTGCTCGTGGTGCGCCTTGAGGACCATGAACGTGATCTCGTTGCAGACCTGCCCACCGTTCTCATCGCAGCCGCCCAGGATGAGCGTGTCGCCTTGCTCTTGCCCGTTGAACGATTCCTTGACGGGTTTGCGGAGATCGAGCTTGCCGTCGGTGTGAACCATGAAACGGCAGACCAGATCGTAGGCTTCCTCCGGGCTCAGGCGTCCCGCCTCCAGATCGCGGCGGAAGAGCTCGCCAAGCATGCGGTCGAGGTGTCCGATCACGGACATGCCAATCCCCTCGATGGAGGCGCAGACCTCATGCAGGAACCAGACCGCACAAAGGCCTTCGTAGAAGGTTTCCGGTTTGCGCCAGGGTACTTCTCTTGCCGTCGTCGCGATCCTTCCGAGAAAACGCCTCTGCGCTTCGTCCTCGGCATCCCGCTGCAGGTTCTCGGCGGCGGCCGCGAATTTCTCTGAGATCTTCCTCACCGCGAGCAAGCCGCGCCTGGCGCATTCCATGAACTCAACCTCCTCCCGGTTCGCGCCGCGCTTCAGGGAAGTCTCTGCCTGTTCGCATATCTGGCCGAGCCCGCGCTTGATCACATTCGAGTACGGGAAACAGTGATGGTCATAGTCGGCATAGGGGCTGTACGCCAGATGGATGCCCTTGGCGCCAGCCGCCATGAACTGGCTATGTTCCGCCGGGTTGGCGTCGCGAAAGAGGTGGGCGTTGCGGGTGAAAAGCCAGCCTCCGGCGCCGAGCCCGGGAACGCCGTCGTATTCTGCCACCTTCACTCCCATTTCCGCATAGAACGGAGAGTTCTTGAAGATGACCGGCGAGAAAGCCTCCGCGATGATCTCATACTGGGCGGCCTTCAATTGGACGGCGCTCAATCCTGGATGGGCAGAGGCATAGGCGTCCAGCGCGGCGCAGAGAGGGCTTCGGTAGCTCGATCCACCCAGTTCGCGGAACGAATGCTTGCCGTAGTAGTCCCGCAATTCCTGGCGCAGCCGCTCAAGGCTCATCATCCATCCCCCGTACCCCCGTCCTATGGGGAAGCAGCAGGCTGTAGCGGTTCAAGCTGTAGGCTGTTGGGTCATAGCCCCAGAAAGACGGATCCGAAAACGCAGGATACCCTGGGACAGAAGCTAACCGCCTACAGCCTCAGACTTCTTGATCCATGGAAAAAGGGGTTGTGGCACTTTCAGCCTGCGGGGTTGGCGGCCTGGAGCTGATAGACCATGCGCAGGTCGGTGCCGGGATAGGTGAACTCGGCGTCGTTGAGGTGAACGAGGATCATC
>CAILKC010000385.1 GCA_903834675.1 uncultured Victivallales bacterium
AGGCTGCAAGGCCAGGTGGAAATGCTCAGGCCCACCGGTGAGATTAGGTCGAGTCCAACCAACCAACCGTGGAAAATGCTTGCCGCGGCGGACTGAAGCCTGTTTTCCTCTCCGCCAGTCTCCCTCTCCGTCTCCTCCATTCGCCGTTTCCCCGTCTCGCCGTCTCGCCGTTTCCTGAAACCCAGGACCTGAGGTGTCACCACCTACGGAACTGACCTGTGCCCTGCTTGACCGAAAGAGGTGGAATCGCTATGTTCGGAGCGTGAAATCCATACTTTCGGAGTAACCACTCAGGTTACAACTCAGGTGCATTTCCTTGCCCCAACGGGGTTGCGTCTTGGCACCCTGACCCAACCCCGTTGGGGCAGGATACGCGGTTGCACCTGAGCCGTTTTGTCCGCAACCCGAGGGGATCGCCCATGTTCGAGGCCTCAAGACTGGAACTGACGGGTTCACCGTCGGATTCGGTGTCTGCCCGGGTCGCCCGAGTTGCGGGTTTCGGCTCGCGAGCTTTCTCCATCTGCCTTCTGCTGCTCACGGGCTTGCTCCTGACCCCCGGCCTGGCGGCTCAGGATTTCCGCAGTCGGCTGAAGGGGCTAGTGTTCGAGACCGAGGACTGGTCCGAGCCCAAGGATGCCTGGGTCAAGGACAAGTTCCTGGCCGACAAGTGGTGCCTGTGGACCACCGAGGAGAACGTGATCCAGAAGCGTTCTGGCGGGCAGTCGCTCAAGTCGCCGGAGGTCAAGGCTGACCGCGCCACGCCGGCCGAGGGCGCCACGCCGCTGCACACCCGCATCACCGGCATCCCGGCAGGGCTCTACCAAGTCTGGATGAACAACCCGATCCGCAGCATCGCGCTCTCGTTCGACGGTCAGGCCTGGACCAAGATCACGCCGCCCAGCGGCGAGATTGACCTGGGCCTGCGTCAGATCGTTGATGGCAGCTTCGAACTGTGGGTAGACGACCGCTACGCCTCGCCCGAAAATGCGGGTTCGTGCTACTACGACTACCTGCGCTTCGAGCCGCTGGCCGCGATCGAGTTCAGCCGGATGACCGCATTCACGCTGGCGGATGGGCAAACCCAGCTCACCTGGGTGACGAACCGGCCGCTGCCCACGGGCACGGTTGCCTTCGGACCGGGCGAGGCGCGGACCCAGTCTGTGGCCTCGGAGGCCAAGGGCAGGCGTAACCACGCCGTGGTTCTGTCGGCGCTCGAGTCCGGCCGGGCCTACAGCGCCCAGGTCCAGGTCGGCGGCCAGACGGGAGCGCAGATCGTCTCGCCGGTGCTGCGCTTCAGCGCTGGGGCGCGGCCGGTGCCGCCGCGGTCGAAGGCGCAACGGATTCCTCTGAGTGTGGCGGAGCCGACTGCGGCCGGGCGCCGGGTTTGGCCGGTCACCTCGGGCGTACCGTTTGCCCAAGGCGAGCTGGCCAGCGCCGCCGACGTGCGCCTGTTCGACGCCGCCGGACTGGGGGTACCGCTGCAGCGCGAGGTCCTGGCCCGCTGGCCCGACGGCAGCGTGCGCTGGCTCCTGCTCGACTTCCAGACCGCCACCCGGACGGAGGCGCCGAGCGCGCTCACCCTCGAGGTCCGCCCTGGTGATCCGGCGGAGGCGCCGGGCGTCTCCCTGCTCCGCCAGGACGCCAACGGCATCACCCTCGACTCGGGCGCCGTGCGCCTGGAACTCAGCCGGGAGAGCTTTGCCCTGTTCGATCGCGTCGTCGCGGACCGCAACGGCGACGGCAGGTACGAGGCCACGGAGTTGGTCACGGGTGCGCCCGTGCTGGGCAATGCCTGGCTCGATGACGCGGCCGGCAAGCGCTTCACTCCTGGCAAGCCGGACCTGCTGGCGGTCGAGACAGACGGGCCGCAGCGCGCCACGGTGCGGGTCGAGGGCGACTTCGTGGCCGCCGACGGCGCCAGGCTCTTCCGCTACCGGGCCCGCTTCACCGTCTGGCGCGGCCAGCGCCTGGTCCGGCTGCAGTGGACGCTCGGGAACAACCGCAGCGCGGACGAGTTCACCCCGCTCACGGCGGCGGGCGTCCGCCTGCCGGTCGCCGCCGCGGACGGTCTGACCGCCTGCCTGGCGGACGGTCGCGTCGTGCCGATCAGCGCGCCGGATGACCTCGCCGTGTTTCAGGACTACGACAACCGCTGCCGTCAGCGCGTCAAAGGGGTGGACACCACGACCGAGCACGACCCTGGACTGGCCGTGCTGAAGAGCGGGCCGAGCGTCGTCAGCGCCCTGGTGCGCGACTTTTGGCAGACCTACCCCAAGGGCCTGTCGGTCAGCCCTGCCGGCCTGGAGTTCCAGCTCTTGCCCGCTCTGCCCGCGGATCAGTACTCGCGGCCCGAGGACCGCACCGACACCGCCGAGATCGAGCTGTACTACTGGTGCCGCGACGGCAAGTACCTGATCAAACGCGGACTCGAGTACGCGGCGGAGATCCTGGTGCGTTTCGACGCGGGCGAGATGCCGGACGCCGCGGTGTTGGCCGCGCATCTGCAGGAGCCGCTGGTTGCCGTGACGACGCCCGAGGTCTACTGCCGCTCCGGCGCCTTCTGGCGGGTGGCGCCGCGCGTCGACGGCGAGTTCCCCGAGTACTGGGCCGGGTTCGACGAATCCTTCCGCAACCTCCAGGCTTCGCGCCAGAAGCTGCGCGAGTACGGCTGGATCAACTACGGCGACTGGTGGGGCGAGCGCGCTTGGAACTGGGGCAACAACGAGTACGACCTGCCGTACCTGACCGCCGTGAGCTTCGCCCAGACCGGCCGGCTCGATCTCTTCCGCCGCGGCGAACAGATGGCGCAGCACTACTCGACGGTTGACCGGGTGCATTATCCGTGGGTCACGCCGATGCGCGAGCTCGTCTACGCACACTCCATCGGCCACGTCGGCGCCTCGTTCGCCAGGAACGACCCGCGCATCAACAGCAAGACCTGGTCCATGGCGGGCTTTGTCGGCGGCGCGCAGGATGGCTCCGGCGGGCACTCGCAGCAGGCCGGGCTCCTGCTCTACGGCTTCCTCACCGGCGACCGGCGCTACCTCGAGACGGCCGAGCAGGCCTGCTGGAACCAGGCGACGACCTACACGCCAAACTTCAGCTTCGGCATCGAGCGCTCCTGCGGCTGGGCCTTGTACAACGCCATGTGGGCCTACGAATCGACCCTCAACCCGTATTACCTCAACGCCGCTGCCATCTATCTGGAAAAGGTCTTCGAACTCCAGGACCCGGCCACCGGCGGCTGGCGCATGCCCCAGGACAGCGAGGAGTGCGACTGTCCGGACAAAGCCAAGCACATCGGCGGCAAGGCCTTCGCCGCGGGCGTGCTCCTGCACAGCCTGACCCTCTACGACCACGCCAGCCCGGACGAGCGCGTTAAGCAGACCATTGTCCGCGCCGCCGACTGGCTGCTCGACACCTCCTGGAACGAGGCCAAGCTCGGCTTCCGCTATAAGACGGGCTGCCCCAAGTACCAGGACAGCGGCTGGTACACCCCCCTGGTCACCGACGGCATCGCCTATGCTTACGAGGTCACCAAGAACCCGCGCTACCGCGACTTCCTGCTGCGCACACTGCCGATTGCCCTGAAGACGCGCACCGGCTCGGGCCCGGGCTCGGGAAAGAACTTCACCTCCGAGTTCCGCAACCTGCCCCACACGCTCTGCGCCGTGAAGAGCTGGGGCGTCACCAGCCTGCCGGGCCTGCCGGATGCGGTCCAGGTCGAGACGCGCCACCGCGTCCACCTGGATGCGAACGGGCGCGGCACTCTCCAGTGGGCGACCCGCAACCCGGGCAAGAGCGCGGTCCCCTGCGAAGTCCGCATCGAGGTGGGCAAGACCGGCTGCCAGGTCGAGCCGACGACCGTGCGCTGGGAGGCGCAGCCCGGGCTGTCGACCAGCCCGGCGGTGCAGGTCCGTGCGCCCCTGCCGGCAAGCGGGTCGCTGGCGGTGACGGTGATCGCGGGCAAGGCGCCGCCGCGCTCGGACCCCGTCGTGCTCGTCCCCGAGCTGCCCGCACTCGCCCTGACCGGCAGCCGGATTGGCGTCATCGGCCCAGCGGCGCACTTCTCGCTCAAGGCGCTCCAGGCCAGCGGCGTGGCGGTCGAGGTCGTTGCCGATGTAGCCGCGACCGACCTGACCGCCTTCCGGGCCCTCGTCCTCGGGGCTGACGTGCTCGGTCGCAAGGAGCTGAAGTTCACGGAGTCCGCCGCGCGCCTGGATGCGTTTGTCCGGGGCGGCGGGCGTCTGGTCCTGATCCAAGTCAACGACGAGCACTGGGATAGCGATCTGCTGCCGCTGCGGCTCTGGGTGCAGGACGACAACGGCACCGCCGCTGAGATCCTGGACCCGGCGCACCCGCTGTTTGCCGGCGTCGGCAGCATCAAGGGCACCGTCTGCTTCGACACCCTCCGCTGGGCCGGGCCGGAGTGGACCGTGTTGGCCAAGGACGACGCCGGTCGGCCGGCCGTGCTGGAAGCCCATCGAGGCCAGGGCGCGGTGCTGGTCATCGAGCCCAGCTTCGACCGCTGGGCCGTACCACCGGGCGAAGACGTCGGACTCCCCACCGAGACCTGCCAGCAGTTCCTGCGGAACCTGGCAGCCTGGCTTGCCACCCCGCTCCCGCCTGGCTGAGCTTCAGGACGCCTTGAGCAGGTGGTATCAGCCGGGCGAGTCCAGGTCACTGAGCTTGGCACATTGCTGGAGGAAGAACTCACGCGTCCAGAGTTCTAGAGAAGGCAGTTCGTGCGGTTTCACGAAACGCTGCACGTCCCGTCGCGCCTGCATCCAGTCAACCGCCGCGATCAGGGTCCGGAGTTGCTCGACGCACCAGGCAGCGTTGGTCTTCGGGGCTTGGCCCTTCCAGGGTCCCTGCTGATCCAGCGCGGCGGACATCAAGGTGTGATTGATGGGGGTTCGGCGTGCCGTGTACCAGACGAAGTCGTACCAGTCGCGGCCTTTCAGGTAGCTGCGGCAGAGAAGAGCGTGGAGCTTGCCGGCAAACAGGCTGGGAAGGTCGAAGACACGCACCGCAGCGGGGAATGGGTAGTCCAGAACCGGCATGTCGTAGGACGCCCCTGCCGGCGGGTTCGTGTCCACTTCCAGCTTGATGCGCAGGTTCCGCATGGGCCCGGTACGGGGCCGATAGCGGAGGTTGAGCAACCGGCCCACGGAGTCATCCTTCACAAACGCCTGGCGCACTGTTGCCCCAGCCCGGGAGCGGTCATCGATCTCCAGTTCATAGCCGTAGACCCCCAGTTCCTGGCGCACCCGCTCCAGATAGGCCGAGAGCTCGAAGGTCGGGTCGGGTGCGTCGAGAGCGAAGTCCATGTCTTCCGAGAACCGGTTCAGGCTATGGAAAATGCGCAGGCACGTGCCGCCCTGGAACCCGGCCTGAGCAAAGAGATCCGTTCGCCCGAGCCCGGCCAGGATGATCTCCTGGGTGATCTCGCGCAGGGCCTGTTCCTCCTCGAGTGAGGACTTGCACCCATAGGTGTTAAGACGCTCCTGGATGATCTCGGCACTCACCGTTTCAGGTCCCTCCTCAGTCCCGCCAGGAAACGGGACACGCGGCCGGGCCCGTAAGCAGACATCACTTCAGTGAACAGGGCCCCGGTCAGTTCGGCCAGCGATTCTTCCTCCACGCGCAGGCTCTCCATGACAGGCGTGGCTCCGTGCCAGTCACAGCGCTGGGCGTAGGCATAGTCGGCCAAGGCCTTGAGCGGGGTGGCCAGAAAGTAGGCGCCGCCCCCCTCCGGCGACACCCTGCGGACCCCCGCCAGGAACAGACGCTGCGGAACGCGCGTGAAGGCGAACAGCCCCACCGGCGTGTCGAAGACCCGCGAGCGCTCGTAGGACACACTGGTGATGGCATGCACCGCTTCGGGAATCCAGCCGTGGTACGAGAGGGCGGTCTCCAGGCTGACGTAACTCGGGCCGTGTATGCGCTGGGCCAGTTCCAGGGGGTTGACCCGGGCCCGCGTATAGCGGTCGTTCAGGCAATACAGCCCCCAGTGCAGACGCCAAACCTCCCCGCCAGCCACAGCCCGCTTGAGCAAGGCGTCCAGGCGCGCCCCACGGCCCCCAACCCAAAGAGCAGCCTGTTCTCTGGTGAAAACGCCCCGTTCCGCTCTTTCGAGCGCCTTCTCGGTGATCGTCTGCATGCTACATACTGTCGCATTGTGACAGTTGAATGCAAATCAATGGGCGCATATCAGCTCCGTAGGTGGTGACTACTCAGGTCCTGGGGTTCAGGGTTCAGGGTTCAGGGCCGCGGCCGGGCATACCGGAATGAGACTTGCCGACGCGGTTCCTTTTCCGATCCGGCCGGGCCGCGCCGGTTCGCCTGGAGGGCGGCCCTGCGTGGCCGCCGCGGCGCCGACGCAGCGGCGCCCTCCAACGCCCTTCCTCCGCCGCGGCGGACGAAGGGCGGAAGGGGAAGCGCCTGGTGTCCTACGAGGTTGCGGCAAGTCTCATACAAGCCCAGCCCCCGGCTGCGGCCAGACATACCGGAATGAGAACCGCGGTTGCCGTGTCGGTGATTCTGCCATTCGTCATTGGGCATTGGGCATTCAACCTTCTGCGGTTCTCCTACCAGCAAACCCCTACGGAGCTGACTTGCGCCCGCTGCCGCGGAGCGCCTTGCGGGGGGCATGGGCGCCGCGTATGGTAGCGGCGTGTCGAGCCGGGCCGCAGGCGCGCTCCGGCAGAGGTAGGGCGATTGGGGCGTCATGAGCGCGAGCTGGATGGCGCGGTCAGCAAGGAGGATCAGCGATGCAGGAACTCAAGGTTGGCGTGGTGGGTTTGGGTTGGGTGGCGGGCGCGCACATCGAGACCTACAAGTCCATCCCTGGCGTGAGCGTGGCTGGCGTGCATGACTGCCGGCCCATGGACGCGGCGCAGTTGCAGGCGCGCTTCGGCATCCCCCTGACGTTCTACAGCGACTACGCGGCGCTGCTGGCGGATCCGCAGATCGACATTATCAACATCTGCACGCCCAACAAGTTCCACCGCGAGCAGTGTATCCAGGCGGCCAAGGCCGGCAAGCATGTGTTCATCGAGAAGCCGATGGCTCTGAACTACGATGATGCTAAGGCGATGCGCCGCGCCATCCACAAGGCGAAGGTGAAGGCCTGCGTCGGCTTCGAGTGTCGTTTCAGCAAGCAGTTCATCATGATGAAGAGCCTGATCGACCAAGGCCTGCTCGGGGAGTTGCACTATGGCGAAATCGACTACTACCACGGCATCGGCCCCTGGTATGGCCAGATCGCCTGGAACGTCAAGAAGGACTGCGGTGGCAGCGCCCTGCTGAGCGCCGGTTGTCATGCCCTCGACGCGCTGTTGCTGGCCATGGATGCGCCGGTGGTAGAGGTGACCAGCTACGGCAGCAAGAGCAGCAGTGCGCATTTTGCCGGGTATGAATACAATCCCTGCAGCGTTACCATCCTGAAGTTCGCCGACGGCAAGATCGGCAAGGTGGCCGCTTCGATCGACTGCCTGCAGCCCTACTACTTCCACGTCCACTTGCTTGGCAGTGCAGGCAGCCTGCTCGACAACAAGATCTACTCCGAGAAGATTGCCGGGACGCTCAAGGAGAAGTGGAGCACCTTGCAGACCGCCATGCTGGACTCCGGCGAGGTGACCGATCATCCCTACAAGCCGCAGTTCCAGGCTTTTGTGGACGCCATCCGCAATGACACGATCATGCCGTTGACCGACTTCGATACCGCCTTTGAAACGCACCGGGTGATCTATGCGGCCGACCGCTCGGCGGCCGAAGGCAGGCCGGTACTGCTCTCTGAGTTCGCCTGAGGGCGAGATCCCGGCCGGGGGCTTTCCCGGCCGGGGCTCCAGAGGGGCGCGCTACGGTCACCTCGCCCGCCTGGCCTGGCCGGGCAAGGCGCGCCGACTCAGCCTTGGGTCGGCGCGAGGGTCTCGGTGGTCGCTGAGGAACGCACCAACGCCACCCGCCCGGTGCGGGCTAGTTCGACGATACCGAACTCGCCCATCAGCTCCACGAAGGCGTCTAGCTTAGCGGTTGGACCGGTGACCTCGATAACCAGCGAGGCGTGCTCGACGTTCACCACATTCGCCTTGAAGATATTGGCGAACTGGATGACGTCGTTGCGCGTGCTGCCGTCGGTGCGAACCTTGATCAGCATCAGTTCGCGCGACACGAAGCCACTGCCCGTGAGGTCGGTGACCTTCACCACCTCGATCAACTTGGTGAGCTGCTTCTCAACCTGCTCCAGAACCGCGTCCTCCCCATGGGTGACGATGGTCATGCGCGACAGCGACTCATCCTGGGTCGGGCTGACGTTGAGGCTATCGATGTTGAATCCGCGCCCGCTGAAGAGGCCGGCAATCCGGGCCAGGACGCCGAAGCGGTTCTGCACCAGCACCGAAATAGTATGCTTCATGGGGTCTCGCTCAGGCTAGGCGGCGCGCTCGACCACGATATCCTTGCTCACCTGCTCACGGAGAATGCGCTCGATGCCGTTCTTCAAGGTCATCTGGGCATGCGGGCAGCAGCCGCAGGCGCCCTTGAGTCTGAGGGTCACCTTAGTTCCGTCGATGGCCACGACCTCCAGGTCGCCGCCGTCTGCCTGCAAGGCGCCACGCAGTTCCTCGAGAACCTTGCGAATCTGGTCTTCCATCGTGTAGTCCTTTCGGTGGCGGCAGTCGGCGGCAGCGCCGCGGACCACCAGGGTTCGTCTTGGTTGACACGCGGGCCGCGGGCGCGTTCCCCGTCCGGCCGCGGCTCAGCTTAACGAGGCGAGCTGTTCCCTGACGCGGCCCAGCCGTTCCTCGAGTTCTGCGAGCCTCTCCCGTTCACGAGCCACGACCTCGGGCGGCGCCCGGTTGACGAAATTCTCGTTAGCCAGCTTCTTCTGGACCCCGGCGATAAAGGCGCTTGCCTCGTCCTGCTGCTTGCGCAGGCGGGCGCGTTCGGCGTCGAGGTCGATCATCCCAGCCAGGGGAACGTAGGCCGTACCGAGGTCGCTCACCGCGACCCCGCAGGGGCCTGTCGGCTGGTACCCTGAGCAGATCTCGACCGCCGAGGCATAGAGCAGACTTTGCAGCGACACGGTGTCCTCACGCAGGAAGTCCGCCGTCGCCGTGTCGACCGGAGCGATGACCACATCGATCTTCCGACTGTCGGGAATCAGGTACTGGGCGCGGACGTTGCGCACGCTGCGGATCAGTTCGCAGCGGGACGTCACCCGGCGCACCGTCTCCTCGGTAGCCCCCAGGCGCCGGGCCACCCGCGCGTCAAACGGCTTCGGCCAGGCGGCCTGCATGATGGAATCCGCCGTCGGCAGATAGCCCATCTGGTGATACAACTCGTCGGTCACAAACGGCATGACCGGATGCAATAGCCTCAGGAAGGCGCTCAGAACGTGGTCGAAGACCCGTAGCGTCCGCAGCCGTAAGGCCTCGTCAGGGCTGTTGAACACGGCCTTGGCCGATTCCAGATACCAGTCGCAGAAGTCATTCCACATGAACTCGTAAAGCACTCGAGTCATCTCGTTGAAGCGGAACTTCTCCAGGCCATGCGTGGTAGCGCGTACGGTCGCGTTGAGCCGTGCCAGAATCCAGCGGTCATCCGGCCGCAGGTCGGCGGCAGTGAGCCCGCGCAACGACTCCCAGTCGGGGCTGAGGGGGCCCTGGCGCAGGCGGAAGCGCGCCGCGTTCCAGAGCTTGTTGGCGAAATTGCGACCGATCTCGCACTTCTCGTTGTTGTAGCGGATGTCCTGTCCCACCGGCGCGATATAGATGATGGTGAAGCGCAGGGCGTCGGCACCGTAGGCGCTCACCACGTCGAGCGGGTCCGGCGAGTTGTTCAGGCTCTTGGACATCTTGCGGCCGCTGTCATCGCGGATAATGCTGGTGAAGTAGACGTCTTTGAACGGCACCTCGTCCATGAACTCCAGGCCGGCCATGATCATGCGAGCGACCCAGAAGAAGATGATGTCCGGGCCGGTGACCAGCGAATCGGTCGGGTAGAAGCGCTTGAGATCCGGAGTCTGCTCGGGCCAACCGAAGACACTGAACGGCCACAGCCAGGAACTGAACCAGGTGTCAAGCACATCCTCGTCCTGGCGGAAGCTCGTGCCGGAGCACTTTGGGCAACCTGTCGGCAGGGCCCGCGCGACCACGGTCTCGCCGCAGCACTGGCAATAGTAGGCCGGGATGCGATGCCCCCACCAGAGTTGCCGACTGATGCACCAATCCTTGATGTTCTCCATCCAGTGCATGTACGTCTTCACCCAGCGCGGTGGGTGGAAGTGGATGCGGCCGTCACGCACCGCGGCGATGGCCGGCTCCGCCAGAGGCTGCATACGCACGAACCACTGCTCCGAGAGCCGCGGCTCCACCGGCACATCGCCGCGCTCGCTGTAGCCCACCGGATGCACGTAAGCCTCGATAGCCGCGACCAGGCCCAGCTCCTCCAGGCGCGCTACCACCGCCCGGCGGCAGGCGTAACGGTCCATCCCGTTGAACTCCGCACCGGCCTGCGCGTTCATCGTGCCGTCGTCGTTCATCACATTCAGCATGGGCAGGTTATGGCGCTTGGCACAGTCGTAATCGTTGGGGTCATGCGCGGGCGTGACCTTGACCGCGCCGGTGCCGAACTTCGGGTCCACGAAGGTATCACCCAGGAGCGGGATCTCGCGGTTGACGATCGGCAGCACCACCGTTTGCCCGATGCGGTCGCGGTAGCGCGGATCGTCGGGATGCACGGCCACCGCGGTATCGCCCAGCATGGTCTCAGGCCGGGTGGTGGCCACGGTCACGAAGCCGCTGCCGTCTTTAAAGGGGTACTTGAAGTGCCAGAGCTTGCCCTGGTGCTCCTTGTAGATCACTTCCTCGTCCGAGAGCGCCGTGCGGCTCTTCGGACACCAGTTGATGATGCGGTGGCCCTTGTAGATCAGCCCCTTCTCGTAGAGGCGAATGAAGACCTCTTCCACCGCCTTGGAGAGGCCGGGGTCCAGGGTGAAACGTTCGCGTTCCCAGTCGCAGGCGGTGCCGATGGTGCGCAGTTGCTGGATGATCTTACCGCCGTACATCTCCTTCCACTGCCAGACCCGCTCCAGGAACTTGTCACGGCCCAAGTCGTTGCGGCCGAGGTTTTCGCTGTCCTTGAGGAACTTCTCGACCTTGGCCTGGGTGGCGATGCCGGCGTGGTCCGTCCCCGGCACCCAGCAGACCTCGCGTCCGCGCATCTTTTCCCAGCGGATGAGGATGTCCTGCAGGGTGTTATTCAGGACGTGGCCAAGGGTCAGCACCCCGGTTACGTTCGGGGGTGGAATGACGATCGTGAACGGCGCCTTCTCCGAGCCGGCGTCGGCGCGAAAGTAGCCGCGCGCTTCCCACTCCGCGTACCAGGCTTTCTCGACCTCGGCCGGAGTGTAGGCCTTGGCCATCGTCTGCTCGCTCATCCGCACACTCTCCTGACCACGCCCTCCATCCTGTCATCGGCACGTCACCGGAGTGTCCCGGCAACCCAGCCGTGGAGTAGGCTTGGTAACTTAGCCCCGTTGCGCGCCCCTGACCAGCGACGCGAGGCATCTCGGACGAGGCGTCAAGACCGACTCACGGTCCTGGTCCCGACCGACGGCCGACCGCCACGGGGGGCGGCGGCGCGGGGGGCCCCTCCAAAGCCCGGGCGCGCAGAGACGCCTGAAGCAGCGACGGCAAGCGCGAGATCGGCACAAGCGCCGGCGTGGCCTGCCCCGCCCGAAGCAAGGCCAGAGCGAGGACAAAATCGCCCACCGGCTTGCCCGCGAAGCGCTGCAACCGTTCGAGCACTTCCGCGCTGCTCAACTCTCCGAGGTTGATCCGCAACGGTCCCATAGGCGTATCACCGGTGGGGTGTAGCCTGAGGGCGACAACTACGTCACCCTCCACCCTGAGCACCTTCAGGCGGAGTGTTTCCGCCCGCGTCTTCAGCGTGATTCCCAGCCCCGCGTCTTCCGTGAGGGATTGGACCAGTAGGGTACGCTCACGCTGGCCCTCTGCGGCCACAGCCGCGGCCCGGTACAACTCGGAGGAGGCGGGCGCGAGGAGGGCTTCCCGCGCCGCGCGCTGCAGGGTCTCGGCCGCGAGGTCGGGTCGCCCGGAAAGCATGTCGTCCGTGGCTCGTTTCATGATCACCGCGAGGTGCCGTTCACCAGCCTCGTCCAGGACCGCCGGGGGACGGGCCGTGGCCTCGGGGGTGGTAACACTGGCGGATTCGGGAAGCGCGTCTGGGGCGGGTGCCGCGGGGGGCGGGTCCGAAACCGCGGGCAGCGGCGCCGGGGTGGGCGCCGGGGTGGGCGCCGGTGGGGAGCTCTGGGCCAGCGGCGGCGCGGCTTTGGGGGGGCGGATGCCAGAGCGGGCGGCGACACCATCACGGCGGCTCTGAGCCGACGCGGCGCGACGCAGGACGGCGAAAGCCGCCGCGGCCAGAAGGACGAGCCCGGCGACGAGACCGAGCCGCCAGAGGGCATGCCGTACCCGCCAACGCACCCGCCGCTGGCGCATGTCGATGCGCGGTGGAGTGCGCGAATCGGTCGACTCGGCCGACGCTGACGGCCCAGCAGCGATGGGCGGCAGCCGGCCCGCCGCCGCCGCGGCGACGGCCCGCGAAGCCGAGGGCGTGAGCGGGCGCCCGACACTCGCCTCAGCCAGGCTGTCGCCTAGCGCCAGAAGCGGCTCGCGACCCGCCAGCACCCGGTCGATGTCGGTGATGACGGACTCCCAAGCGGGATGGCGCTGCTCGCGGTTGGCCGCCATCATCTTTGCCACCAGCTTGGCGCAGGGCTCGGAAACGGCGGGATTCAACTCACGTACAGGCTTCACGGGCGCCAGCCCGATCTGGCGCAGCACTTCGGTGGTTGTCTTGCCCGAAAACGGCGTCGTGCCAGTCAGAATATGATACAGAGAGGCGCCCAGAGAGTAGATGTCGGCGCGGCAGTCAACGTCAGCGCCGGCGGACGCCTGTTCGGGGCTCATGTAGTGTGGCGTACCCACCAGCGTCCCGGACACCGTCAATTCGGCGTCCTCCCCCTCGGCCAGGCTCTTGGAGATGCCAAGGTCCATCAGCCGGGCTTTGCCGTTGTGGTCCACCATGATGTTGCTCGGCTTCACGTCCCGGTGCAGCATGCGGTAGCTGTTCCAGGCGTAGGAGAGCGCATCGGCGACGTGCCGCACGTAGGTCAGACTCTCCTTCTCGGGGATGACGCCGTCGCGCCGAAGCCGTTCGCGCAGGTCATCGCCGTCGACAAAGGACATCGCCAGATAGTGATAGCCGAAATCCTCGCCGGCTTCGAAAGCCGTGACCACGTGCGGGTGTTCGAGGCGGGCTGACATGCGGACTTCGTGGCGGAAACGTTCGACCACGCCGGGCTTGCGGGTCAACGCCTGGGGGAGCACTTTGAGGGCCACCAGGCGGTCCATGCTCAGCTGCCGGGCCAGGAATACCTCCCCCATCCCGCCGCTGCCAATCTTGCGCTCGATGGCAAAATGACCGAGGGTCGTCCCCGGGCCAACCCGAGGAATCGGCGCGCGGACCTCTGACGAGCAGGCTGGGCAGTCGACCCGCGCACCGCCTTCGGTAGCGTCGACTTCCAGTTCGCGGTCGCACTGGGGACAGTTGAAGGTGATCAGCATAGCGCCCTGTTTTCCACGGAGCTTTGCCGCCACGGCAACGCTGCCCGTCTCCGCATCACGGCGGAGACGCCGTCGGCGCGCCGTCGGCAGAGCCCACCAAGAGCCCTTTACTGTACTGCCACTTTGACCCTCGCGCCGCAGCAGAGGGAGCCTGGGGCGCAGGTCAGTTCCGTAGGGGGTCGCTTGTCTGAGAACCGCAGAGGGTCGAGGGCCTGCCCGCCGTGGTGGGTCGAGAGACGAGGGGGGACGCAGTGTCCGAGTCCCCCCCGTCGATTCGATCCCGATTTCGATGTCCATCTCGATCCGCCATCCCGCCGCTACGGTTTCGCGGCGGCACCCCCAGCCGCGGAAGTCGCGGGTTCGCCTCTGCCTCTTCAGCCCCGACGGGGCGCCATCCCTCAGCCCAGGGCAGCGCCCTGGGTACCGTGCATACCCCAGATTCTCAGCCCCAAAGGG
>CAILKC010000386.1 GCA_903834675.1 uncultured Victivallales bacterium
GGCATGAGCAGACGGTCTCCTGGTCTCGTGGGTGATGCTTCGAAACCATAAGCCGTCTGCTCACTTCGTCGCCCCCCTGGCGGAACGGTCGGGACCCGCCCGGCGACCGGCGTTCAACTTGCGCGTCTTCCTGAGGTCTGGCCCCAGTGCGGCCCGAGGCGTAGCATCCATCCGAGCTATTGTCGAGTGCCCTGTTCGGGCGGAGGAGGACGGCACGTGTCAGTGGGGTCGGTGAACCGCTACTCCTCTCCGGCGGACAAGGTCGCGCTGTTCCGCGCCGTTTTTCGTGGCCGCGAGGATGTCTATCCGCGTCGTTTTGAGAGCCGGAAGACGGGCGTGTCCGGTTATCAGCCTGTCTGCGCCAACGAGTGGGTTCCGGGCCTCTGCGACAAGCGTGCCGTGCGCTGTGCCGAGTGTCCGCAGCGCCGTTTTCTGCCAGTCAGCGACGTTGCGATTCGCGGGCACCTCTCGGGGCAGGACGGCGCGGGCCGCGATGTGGTCCTGGGGGTCTACCCGCTGCTGCTGGACGAGGCCTGTTACGTCCTGGCTGCTGATTTTGACAAGGGCAGTTGGCGCGACGACGCTTCAGCCTTCAGGTCAACCTGCCGCGAGATGGGGCTGTCCGCCGCTCTGGAGCGTTCGCGTTCGGGGCAGGGGGCGCACGTCTGGTTCTTCTTCCAGGAGGCGATTCCGGCGGTACTGGCGCGGAAGCTGGCCGCGCATGTCCTGACCGAGACGATGGAGCGCCGACCGGAAGTTGGACTGGATTCCTATGACCGCTTCTTTCCGAACCAGGACACCTTGCCCAAAGGCGGGCTCGGCAACCTGATTGCCCTACCCTTGCAGAAACGGGCCCGGCAACACGGCAACAGCGTCTTTCTCGATGAGCAGCTCCGGCCGTGGCCGGACCAGTGGGCCTTCCTGGCAGCCCTGGAGAAGATCGGTCGGGCGCAGGCTGAGGAGATCGTGCGCCAGGCGGAAAGCCGGGGACGGGTGCTGGGGGTTCGCCTGGCCGTGACCGATGACGAGGACGCGCCCTGGGCCACCCCGCCCTCGCGCCCGGCGCGGGAGCCCCGCCTGGCCGGACCTTTGCCCGAACGCCTGGAGCTGGTCCTAGGGAATCAGCTCTACGTCGCCAAAGAGCAGCTTTGCAGCGGCTTGCGCAACCGGATGATCCGCCTGGCGGCGTTTCAGAATCCCGAGTTCTACAAAGCCCAGGCGATGCGTCTGCCGACCTACGGCAAGCCGCGCATCATCTCCTGTGCGGAGGATCAGGCTCAGCACCTCGGCCTGCCGCGCGGCTGCCTGGAGGAGGTCTGCGAGTGCCTGTCTGGGCTGGGGATCACGCCGGTCATCCGGGATGAACGCCGGGCGGGAGCGCCGCTGGCCGTAGCGTTTCAGGGCGAGCTGCGTCCTGAGCAGCGGCAGGCGGCCAAGGCCATGCTGGCCCACGACCTGGGCGTACTCTCGGCGACCACGGCGTTCGGCAAAACCGTCGTGGCCGCGTGGTTGATCGCGCAGCGGGGCGTCAGCACGCTGGTTCTGGTGCATCGTCAGCAGTTGTTGGAGCAGTGGGTGGAGCGCTTGTCTGGCTTCCTGGGAGTGCCGGCCAAGGCTATCGGGCGCATCGGCGGGGGGCGGAAGAAGCCGACGGGAGCTCTGGATGTGGCGCTCATTCAGAGCCTGGTCCGCAAAGGCGTGGTCTGCGACGTTGTCGGCGACTACGGCCACCTGATTGTGGACGAGTGCCACCACCTGCCGGCGCTGAGCTTCGAACAGGTAGCCCGCCAGGCGAAAGCGCGATTCGTCACCGGCCTGTCGGCGACGGTGACCCGCAAAGATGGGCATCACCCCATCGTCTTTATGCAGTGTGGTCCGGTCCGTTACCGGGTTGACGCCAAGGAGCAAGCCCGTACGCGGCCCTTTACCCACACCGTCTTCGTGCGCCCGACCGAATTCCGGTCGCAGGCCCCCGACGCTCCCGCTATCGGCATCCACATCCACCAGCTCTACGAGGGCCTGGCGGCGGACCCGATCCGCAACCAGCTTATCTGCGCGGATGTGGTGCAGGCCGTGCATGAGGGGCGCTCGCCGCTGGTTCTCACCGAGCGCATCGGGCATCTCCAGCACTTGGCTGACGGTTTGTCGGCGCGCGTCCCCCACCTGCTGGTGTTGCGGGGCGGCCTGGGGCAGCGGGCGCTGCGTGCGGTTCTGGCCGAGGTGGGCGCGATTCCC
This sequence comes from uncultured Victivallales bacterium, assembly GCA_903834675.1. The sequence continues at coordinate 2,236 of CAILKC010000386.1, forward strand.
GAGGGCGAGGGGCGCGTGCTTCTGGCGACCGGCAGGTTCATCGGCGAGGGGTTCGATGACGCGCGGCTGGACACGCTGTTTCTGACCTTGCCTGTATCCTGGCGCGGCACCATCGCCCAGTACGCCGGCCGACTGCACCGGCTGCACGATCGCAAGCGCGAGGTCCGGGTCTACGACTATGCCGACCTCAACGAGCCCATGCTGGCCAGGATGTTCGACCGGCGCTGCCGGGGCTACGCCGCCATCGGCTACACCCTCCGCCTGCCGGCCAGTGCCGTGCCCGGTTGGCCTGCCGATGTGCCGCTTCCCGCCGAACCGCAATGGAAAAGCGACTACGCCGCCACGGTGCGCCGACTGCTGCGCGACGGCGTCGACACGCCGCTGGCGACTCTCTTCGCACAGGCCTCACGCACGCTGCTTCCTGAGGCCGAAGGCGCCGCCCGGGCGCGCAGCGCCACCGAGGCCTTCCTCTACCGCCGCCTGGAGACCCTGCCGGAAACCACGGGCAGGTTCCGCCTCAATGCCGACTTGCCGATCCCCTTCGCTGGCCGCGGTCATCTGGAAGTCGACCTGCTGGACGCCGAGGCGCGCCTCGCTATCGAGATCGATGGGGCCCAGCATCTCAATGACCCCGACGCCTATCGCCGCGACCGTTGCAAAGACCTGCTGCTCCAGGAGAACGGCTACCTCGTGCTGCGCTTCCTGGCTGAGGATGTCGGGGCCCATCTCGATGCCGTTCTCGACCCGATTCTGCGCGCCCTGGCGAGCCGAATCCGAAGCCAGCCTGATCCAACGAGCGAAGTGACGCCATATTAGCGCCTACGGCGCTGACATGATGGAAAAAGTTCACACACGTTTGGTGCGGTGCCGTGCGCACATAACGAATTAATGGCAACTAGTTTACGTCATTAGTGTACGGAGTTTATGTAAGTATTCGGTGGAGGCGTCTCGGCCAGTTGCATGAGCGCCGGCCTGTCCCGATCATTTCCCGCTTCGCATGGCCGAACACACCCCGGGTTTGGCTCCATATTGCGTGCATGGAGCAGGTCCACAGCGGTGACATCATTCAACTGCGTGCCGAGTGCGGCCGTTACCGTTCTCTGTACCAACGTGCCCTCAGGCGACTTGAGCCGCAGTAGGCGCAAGCCCAAGAGGCCGCGCGGCCAGCCGCGGGGCCGCAGGGGACACGGGCGGCGGCGCCACACGGAGTTGCCCTGCGCGGAGGAGGTGCTGGCACTGCCCGCGGCAGCGGCCTGCTGTCCGGTCTGCGGACTGGCGCTGGAGCCGACCGGGCTGGAGAGCGTTTCGGAGGAAGTGCACTACGAGGTGCATGTCGTCTGCCGGCGTCGCCGCCGGCCGCAGTACCGGCGGACGTGCCGGTGCGGGGGAGTGCCGCGGCTGCTGTGCGCCCCGCTGCCGACCAGGGCACTGCCACAGAGCAAGTACTCCGACGCATTCTGGATCGAGGTGCTGCTGTTCAAGTACGAGTACCCGTTTCCCGTGGAACGGCTGGTCCGGCTGCTCGACGGTCACGGGCTGCGCGACGTGGCCCCGGGTACTCTGTGCGGAGGTCTCTTGCGGGTCGGCGGGCTGCTGGGGCCACTGTACGAGAGGATCGTGGAGTCCGACAAGAGCCGAGGCCTGCGCCTGATGGACGAGAGCACGCTGAAGGTCTTCGTGGAGCAGGAGGGTCGCGCCACCCGCGTGTGGTGGATGTGGCAGTCATGCATGGTGCAGACCTGCGTGTTCTTTCTGGACCCATCGCGCTCGTTCGACGCGCCGTCGGAGTACCTGCAGGATACCCCCGAGGACAGCGTCGTCTGCGCCGAGCGCTACAAGGTCTACCAGATGCTGCCCCAGTTCATCGCCTTCTGCTGGGCCCACGTGCGGCGCGATTTCGTGCGCATCGGCCGCGGCGAACGCAACCGCCTGGCCTGGGCACTGCGCTGGCTGGACCGGATCCGGCGGCTGTACCGCAGCAACCGCAGACGGGTCGCGGCACGGGAGCAGCCGGAGGCGTTCGCGGCGGCCCCGCGGGAAGCGGCCGGGATACTCGATGAGATCCGAGCCGAATGCGACCGGGAACTGGCATCCACGACCTGGTGGATCAACGACAGTCGGCGCCAGGCCTTGGAGAGCCTCAGGCACCCCTGGCATGGTCTGACGCTGTTCCTGACCGATCCGGATATCCCGCTGGACACCAACCAGGCCGAACGGCACTTCCGCCCCCTTGCCAACTTCCGCAAGAACTGCTTCGGTGTACATAGCGAGAGATTCGGCGAACTGACTGCCACGATGCTCTCGATCTTCGCGACACTCAGGCTCAACGGGGTCTCCCCCCGGCTCTTCCTCGGCGAGTACCTCACGGCCGTCGCCGCCGCCGGGGGGCAGGCTGAGCGCGTCGTCGGGGAGTTCCTGCCCTGGGACCTACCCGCAGCACGCAGGGACCGTCTCGTCCGCCGGCCGACGGGGAGGGATACGTCATGAACCCCACGGGGTTCTGCGGTAGGGCGTTCAGCGCCGCCGACCTGGAAGACCGCACCCCGCGATGCCTGGATCGGCTGGACCCCACAGCAGCGCCAGCAGAAGCTCCACCTGCTCGTCAACAACGCCCGCTACACCGGCACCTGCTACAGGGCCGCGGCCCTGGCTGTGCCTCGGCGACACCCAGGGCCGCGGCAAACTCGATGTCCACCACCGCCGCGCGGTTCCCGTCAAGACCGTGTTCGTCTACCCGCTTGGCCCTGACTGCAGGGAGCAACTCACGCGTTGACTCCGCGTCGGAGCCCCGACCCCGCCCCCTGGCGCCAAGACGCCTCCACCGAATACTTACATATATGCCGTAGTTTGAGCTGTAATCGACTACTCGAAAGTAACTTCTGCGGGAACGGCACGAAATATACGGCACGGAACAAAACGGCACGGAACAACCTTGTATGAGACTTGCAGCAACCTCGTATGACACAAGGCGCTTCCCATTCCGCCCTTCGTCCGCCGCGGCAAGCATTTTCTACGGCCAATGAATTGGACGCAATGCTATCCCACGGCCGAACCGGACAGCAGCGAAGATCGATTTCACCACGAAGAACCTGAAGGACCTGAAGTGGGATGGCCACC
>CAILKC010000387.1 GCA_903834675.1 uncultured Victivallales bacterium
ACTTGATCACGCCGCTGGGCACAAGCCGACAGGTCACGAAGGCAACGAGTTATAGAAAACTAACCGTATACTGTGGTCATATCGCCTGTGCCATGCCTGACGGCGGGTGTTCTCGCGCAACCCGATACGGCAGGCAGACCACGGGTTGTTGCGACGCCCAGCCCAGTTTCTTGAAACAGCCCTGGGCGCATCCGCAGCCTTGAGCCTGGGCGTCGAGAGTGGACGCGCCAATCATGGCGTGGTATCATGCCGGGTCGGTTCTCAGGGTATGCCCCCTGACGGGCGGACACAGGAGAGCTTCATGCGCATTGCCATCATCGGTGCCGGGCCTGCTGGCGTCGAGGCTGCTAAGGTGGCCGCCGAAGCGGGAGTCGAGACGCACCTCTTCTCCCGCGAGAGCGTGCTGCCTTATTTCCGCCCGCGCCTGCCTGCCGTGGCCTTTGGTCAAGAGGAACCCCTGGCTATCCAGATGCGGCCCCTTGACTGGTACGAGAAGAAAGGGATTCATCTGCACTTGGGCAGTGAGGTCAAGACCGTGGATGGCCGCACCCTCGACCTGCTGACGGGCAGCGAGACGACGCGGTTTGACGGGATCGTTCTGGCGACCGGGGCGGAGCCGATCCTGCCGTCCCTTGCCGCCGACGGCGGGGAACGACTCCTGCCCCTGTGGTGCCTGGACCACGCTCTCGCCATTCGTGCCAAGATAAAGCGGGGCGGCCAGGCGCTCATCCTGGGCGGTGGCATTCTGGGCATCGAGGCAGCCCTACGCGCCCAGGACGCCGGCCTGACGGTCACCGTGCTGGAGCGGCTCGGACGCCTCATGCCCGCACAGTTTGGGGCTAAAGCCTCAGCGGCCCTGCTTGCGCTCCTGCAACGCCAGGGCATTGCGGTGCTTCTGAACCGGACGGCAGTGCGAGCTGGCACGACAAGCGGCGGTGACCGGCTGGCGCTCCACCTGGATGACGGGCGAACGCTCGAGGCGGATCTCGGGCTCATCTCCATCGGGGCCCGACCCCAGACGACGATGGCGGCGGCGGCAGGACTGGTAACGGAACGTGGCATCCGGGTGGATGCCTTCCTGCGGACCTCGGCAGACCTGATCTTCGCGGTCGGCGATGCGGTGCAGTTGCAGGGCGTGACCCGCTGCTCGGCAAGAGAGGCCGCGGCGCAAGGCAGACTCGGAGGAGCCAATCTGGTGGCCGCTCTTCAGGGTCGGCCCCTGACCGCCTATACGCCGGACGTCGCGCCGCTGGTATTCAAGACCAGGGAGATCGAACTGTACGCCCTGGGTGAGCCGGCGGGAGAGGGGTCGCAGGAGTGGTTTCTGGACGCCACCGAGGACTCGGCGTTTCGCGCCCTGGTCCTGATGAACGGGGTCGTCACGGGCGTGCAAATGGTCGGCACCCGACAGGACTTCGACCACTACGCCGAGATGGTCCGCCGACGGGCCGAGTATCAGCCGCCGCCGCGCGGATGACGCGTCGGCTGGATTACGGTTGGCAGCGGCCCAATGTCGCCTATATTACCCCCTCGCAGCGGCAACCCGACGGGGTTAGCGCTGGGTTTGGTACCCCGTAGTGTAATGGTAGCACAACAGGTTTTGGTCCTGTTTGTCTAGGTTCGAGTCCTAGCGGGGTAGCCACTGACTCTCGTTAGTCATAACCAGCCGTAGCTGAATCGACCGATTTGGCAGGACTGACACCTCCGACACGCGGGACTGTAAGAAGGCCCGGCGAGTATCGTCGGTGTCGGCACGATCGAGCAATTCCCCCCACCCGTGCAGCATGGCCGTCAGTGCGGCTACGTCTGGCAGTGTGCTGCCTTGCAGGGCCGCCAGGGTCTGTTCTTCGGCGGCTAGGGCTTCCAGGCGCTGTAGGGCCTCGGACATGACTTGATTCCAGTGGGCGGCGTTGGCGGGGGTGGTAGCTGAACTGGTTGGATGCAGCCATACTTGGGCAGAAAAGGAACTGGCAACTGTTGCCAGTTGGAAGGCCGCCCCTTCCCGCACCGGCGCCGACGGTAAGACCCGCCCGGTCCCCCCGCCACGTCCCCTGCCGCCTCCCCCGCCCAGTTCCCAGCCCCCTCCAGCGCCGGACGGCCAGGCCCCGGCGGTGCAGCTCAGGGACGGAGAGTCGGACAACGATACAGCGGCCGCACATCACCGAGATGCTGCCGAGTACTGGGACGCTGCGGGGACCCCAGAGTACAATCACCACCCAAGCCCACCGTCACCCACCCGCCAGGCCCCCGCCGTCGTGCGTGACTGCGTTGGACAGGTCATCCCGCCGGAGTTGATGGGGCTGTGGAACCGCCGCCAGGAGATCCAGGACGAGATCACGACCATTTCCCGGCTGCGGGGTCTTGCCCGTCGGCGCGAGGAAGAGAAGGACCCGGCGGGGGCTCAGGTGAGCTTTAACCACCTGCACGCGGCGCTGTCTACGGTGTTCTCGAACTGGGAGATGTTCAAGCCCTACGCGGTCTGCCCGACGTGCAAGGGGCTGCTGGGCTGCCGGCTGTGTTGCGGTTCGGGCATGCTCTCGCAGTTCCGTTGGGACTCCGTAGTATCGGATAAGGTCAAGCAGCAAATCGCCGACGCGGCGCAGGAGGCGTGACATGCTCCGCCTCCGGGACTATCAGCATACTGCGGTGGACTCCGTGTTTCGCGAGTGGGAGACGGTGGGCAGCACTGTCATCGTGGCGCCCACGGGCACGGGCAAGACGGTCATCATGTGCGGGATCGTGCAGCGGGTGTTTCCGCGCCGGGTAATGATCCTGGTACACCGTGAGGAGCTTGCCCAGCAGGCGCAGGATAAGATCCAGCGCTACACCGGCATCCCGGCCGAGATCGAGATGGGCGACCGGCGCGTAGTGGAGGCACAAGGCCGGTTTCAGGGCCGGGCACGGGTGATTGTCTCTTCGGTGCAGACGCAGACCGCTGGCGGCGACGGGCTGGGGCGCATGGGGAAGTTCGACCCCTGCGACTTCAGCGTTCTCATCTGCGACGAGTGTCATCATGCGACCGCGGATTCCTGGAGGCGGGTCATCGACTACTACCGCAGCAACCCGGCGCTGAAGGTCGTGGGGGTGACGGCAACGCCGGATCGCGCCGACGAGATCGCGCTGGGCCAGGTCTTTGATTCGGTGGCCTTCGACTATGAGATACTGGACGCCATCCATGATGGTTACCTGGTGCCGATTCAGCAGCGTCTGGTGGAGGTGGCCGGGCTGGACTTCTCGAGCATCCGCACGACGGCCGGCGACCTCAACGGCGCCGACCTGGCCAAGGTGATGGAAGACGAGAAGGCCCTGCATGGCATCGCTTCGCCCACCATCGAACTCGCCGGCACCCGCCGGGCCCTGGTCTTCGCGACCACCGTCGCCCATGCCGAGCGCCTGGCGGAGATATTCCGGCGCCATGGCAAGACGGCGGACTGGATCTGCGGCAAGACGCCCAAGGACGACCGGCGCAACACGCTGGTGCAGTTCGAGAACGGCGCGGTGCAGTTCCTGGTCAACGTCGGCTGCCTGACTGAGGGCTTCGATTCGCCCGGGGTGGAGCTCGTCGTGATCGGACGCCCGACAAAGAGCCGCTGCCTGTATGCTCAGATGGTAGGCCGTGGCACCCGGCCGCTGCCGGGCGTGATCGACCGGCTCGAGACAGCCGAGGAACGCCTGGCTGCCATCGCTGCCAGTGCCAAGCCGTCGGTCGAGATCCTCGACTTCGCCGGCAACGCGGGCAAACACAAACTGATGACCACCGCCGACATCCTGGGCGGCAAGGACGCCGACCCGGAAGTAGCCGAGGCCGCAGCGAAGAAGGCCAAGGAAGCAGGTAAGCCCGTCGATATGGAGGCGCTGCTGGCCGAGGCCGACGCCGAGAGCCGTGCCAAGGCCGACCGCGAGGCTGCCAAGCGCGCGAGGCTGCTGGTCAAGGCGAAGTACGACGCCAAGAATGTGGACCCCTTCGACGTGTTCGCCATCCAACCCCGCAAGGACTCTGGACGCGACCGCGGGCGACAGCTCACGGAGAAGCAGGCTGGGATTCTGCGGCGCCAGGGCATCGAGCCCGAGGGGAAGCCCTACGGTGCGATGAAGCAGGTCCTTGACGAGCTGTTCAAACGCTGGGACCAGGGCTTGGCGACGTTCGGTCAGGCGAAGCATCTGCGCGCGCTTGGACTTCCCACTGACCTGCCCAAGGCGATGGCAAGCCAGGTCCTGGACGGGGTATGGAAGCAACGGCTGCCGGCGCAAGAAGCGCTGGCCAGGGCGCAGCAGGCAGCGGTGAAGCTCGCGGCGGAGGTGCCGTTCTGATGACCACCCGCCCCATACCCTGGCACCGCGTCTCGCGCGATCATCCTTGCCCAATCTGTCGCCACCCGGACTGGTGTACGGTCGCACCCGACGGCGGGGTGGCGTGCTGTATGCGGATGGAGTCAGCCAAGGCCGTCCACAACGGCGGTTGGCTGCACTCGCTCAAGGACACCCCGCTGCCCCGGCCGCTACCTCCGCCGAAGGTCGTCAACCTCGTAAATTCCGAGGTTGATTTCGCCGCCATGCACGCGGCGTGGGCTGCTGAGGGCAGATGGGGACAGCTCTGCGACCACGCCGAGGCCCTGGGAGTCTCTGCCCTGAGTCTTCTCCGCTTGGGCGCTGTTTGGGCGCCGCAACATGCCGCATGGGCCTTCCCCATGCGCGATGGCGAGGGGGCTATCATCGGCATCCGCCTGCGGGCCGAGGATGGGCGCAAGTGGGCCGTGCGCGGATCGCGCGCCGGGCTGATCTACGACCCCGACCTGGCTGGCGATGGGGCACTGCTGATTTGCGAAGGCCCTACGGACACGGCGGCGGCGATGACGCTCAAGTTCCCCGCCGTCGGGCGTCCGTCGTGCCGTGGCCAGGAGGACCTCCTGAAGCGGCTGTTGCGTCGGCACCGCAGTGACGTGGTGATTGTGGCCGACAACGACCCGCCCAAGGCCGACGGAGCCCGCCCCGGGCTCGCTGGGGCTTTGGCGCTGGCCAAGACGTTGGCCAGTCCGCTGCGAATCATCCTACCCTGCGGCAAGGACATCCGGGAGTGGGTGCGCAAGGGCGCCACACGGGCGGACATCGAGGCCCTGATCGGAGAGGCGCTGTGGGTCAACGTGAAGTAGAGGGAGGTGGGTATGCAGAATGAAGCACGCGTGACCGGGGATGGGAACATCATGGTTCTCGCCAAGGATGTTCACGGCAAGCTGCACAGGATAGACGTGTCGGCATTGGCCGCCGTGGACTTGGCCGACACAATCCTGGTAGCCGTCGGCAAGTATCGCAAGATGCTCAATGACGAGTTTTCGGCGGGGGAGGTAAAGCCCGATGGCCGGTGACTTCATCCGCTGGCAGAAGGGACTGCCACGAAAGCCCGAGGTCCTGCAGGTCGCGTCCCGGCTTGGCGTTTCGGCAGTGACCGCCGCAGGACACATGATGGTGCTCTGGGAATGGGCCGACGACGTGACCATCGACGGCAACGTCAGTGGTGCCACAGCGCAGTTGCTCGACTCGATTGCCGGTCTGCCAGGGCTCTCTGACGCCATGGCTGCCACCGTCCCGCACCCGTGGCTGCTGCTGGACCACACCGGGGTGACCTTCGTTCATTACGACCGCCACAACGGCCAGTGCGCCAAAAAGCGGATGCAGGAGAACGATCGACTGCGGCGCTGGCGGGAGGCCCAGAAGACTGAAACGCGTTGCGCAACGCCGTATGAAACGCGTTTCATACCGCCAACAGAACGCGTTTCGACACGCGTACAAAACGTTTCACGTACGCCGTTAGAGAAGAGAAGAGTAGAAGGGATATCCCATGGTGAAGAGTAGTAAGTATACAGGTACACAGGAAGCCTCTCGCGTAGGCGTGCATGCACGTGCGCGAGGGACGGGAGCCCGCCCCAATGTTGCTGACCTCCTCGCCCGTGGCAGTGCCGCGTTCCGCCGGCTCAACGCTGGTGGTGACCTGCCCCGGCCTGCGGCTGCCAACCTGGAACCGCATTCTGTCCATGTCGCTCCGGGAGCGCCTGGCCGAAAAGCGGCGGGTCCGCGAGTACGTCTCACGGTGCGCTCGTATCGCGCTCGACTCTGCGACCCGGACGGAATCAGTGTGAAGGCGGCTATCGACGGGCTGGTTCAGGCCGGGGTGATACCGGACGACAACGCCGAGGTGGTAAAGGGCCTGACCATCGAGCAGGTGAAGGTACGGCGCGGCGAGGAACGGACGGTCATCGAGGTCCAGCAACTGGGAGAACGGGTATGACGACGGAAAAGACCCAACTACCACCCGTCGCCTGCCTGCCGCTGGTGCTCGGAGACGGCACTACCCACTGGTATGCCTGTCCGCACTGCCGGGGGCAGCTGGACCTGTGCCGCCCGACGCTCGCACCGCACCACATTGAAAAGCTGAGAGAACTGTCCGAGTGCTATGGAGACTACAGGCTTGGCCCGACATCCAGAGAAGCCATTCGCGCCGCCCTGGCCGCGCTTGGCGAGGGGGGCAAGTAGACCATGGAAGCAATCACCACCTGGCCGCAGGCGGTCGCCGTCGCGAGTGTCGCCTTCGCGGCGGCAACGGTTATCTGTGTGTTCTTCTGGTCGCTAACACGGGGGG
>CAILKC010000388.1 GCA_903834675.1 uncultured Victivallales bacterium
CCCAGCTTCTCCGCCACCGCGCGGTTGAGTACGATGCGACGCTGGGCCAGGTTCACGATCGGGATGCCGGCGGGGCTCTCGCCGCGCAGGACGCGCGCCGCCATCTTCCCGGCTGCCTGGCCGCTGGCATGCCAGCCGATGCCGACGCCCGCCAGGGCGCCGCGCTCGACGAACTCCGGATCGTTCAAGATCAGCGGCAACTTGGCCTCGGTCACCGGCCGGATCACTCCCTCCAGCGCCTGCAGGAGGGTGTTGTCGCCGGTGACCCACACCACCTCCGGGCCGCGCGCCAGCAGCGCTTGGGTTCCCTGCAGGACTTCGCCCGTCCCGCCGATGCTGATCTCCACCAGCGCCACTCCCTTGGCCTTGAGTATCTCGCGGGCCGCCCCGACCGCCTTGAGCGAGTTGGCTTCGGAGGCGTTGTAGATCGTCCCCACCGTGCGCGTCTTGGGAAAGAGCTGGAGGATCAGTTCCATTGTGCCCTCAATTGGCGGGAACGACGCCACTCCGGTTACTCTCGGCAGATGGTCCTCAAAGCTCTTGCCGGCGCCCGCCCCGAGGGGATCGTAGGTGTAGATGAAGACCATGGGCGTGGTCTTGACTGCCCCGAATGCTGCCGCCAGGCCCGGCGTCGACATCGGTACGATCAAGTCCAGGCTCTGTGCTTCGAGCGATTGCATCAGCAGAGGCAACTGGCCGATCTCGCCGGAACCGTGCTTGCGGATCACCTCCAGGTTCTTTCCCTCTTGGATTCCCTCTTCGCGCAGGCCGGCGAGATAGCCTCCGATGGCGCTATCGGCCGCTGGATCGGGCCCGAACGAGGCAAAGGCGATGCGGTAGACCCGTGCGCCAGGTGCCGCGGGCGGCGCTGTCTCGCGCTTGCAACCGGCGCCGCCGAACAGCAAGGCGCTCGCGAACCCCGCCAGCAGCGCCTGCCGCAGACACCGTTCCGTTCTGACCATCTTCATGTGCATCGTCGCTTCCTTCCTAGATGTAGCACGCGGGGGCGGGGGTTGGCGTAAGTGTACTTCGTTTGGGCTTGCCACAGCCTACGCAGGTTCTCCCCCGGGCGACGTACTATAAGCACGCCACAGGCCATCCGCCATGGACCGGGGAGACCCGGGGCGCAGGTCAGTTGCGTAGGGGTTTCTGCCCGCAGGGCGTGGAGGTCGGCAAGCCGTCATGCCTGAGGTCGGGACGGCGCAAGGGGATACGGCGGAAGCCCCGGCAAAGCCGGTGCGGACCGCCGGCTCCAGGGCGTGGAGGTCGGCGGCACAAGGGGGGATACGGCGGGGACCGCCGGCTCCAGGGCGTGGAGGCTCGGCGGCTCACTTGCCAGGGGTGGCGGGCGTGGTGTCTGGAACCGCCGCGGACTCATTGGAGTGGACCACGCGCCAGGCGCCGTTCTGGCGCTGCCAGACCCAGGTTTCGGTCAGTGCTTCGACATAGATTGCGCCGGTCTTGCCGACGGATCTTGCGGTGCCGGTGGCGGTCCACACGGCGGCGTCGGGGCCGAGCACCGTGACGCGGGGCTTTTCCATGCTGGTCTTCATGGAGCTGAGGGTGCCGTAGATCGTGGTCAGGGTCTCGATGAGTTTCTGCTTGCCGTAGGGTTTCGAGTTGAAGAAGAAGATGGCGTCCGCGTCGTCCGTCAGGACCGCCAGCGCTTTCGCGGCGTCGAAGGTTTCCGCGGTACGCATGAGCGTGTTCATCTGTTCGCAGACGCTGGCGGCGACGCGCTCCTTCTCGGCGGCGGACAGCGCTGGTCGGACCTCGGCCCCGCGCAGGCTAACGAGCGCGCCCATGAGCAGGATCAGCAGCGAGCGCAGAATGCTCTTCAGCATCGCAAACTCCTTCCGAGTTGCACTTCGGGCCACGCTTCCACCCCGGCAAAAACCACGCGCGGTAATCTGGCGCCTTAGCGAGGGTTTGCCAGGCCAGCGGGTCGTGGGGGCGCAAGTCAGCTTGAAGACTACTCATAGTATCCTGGCGCCTTGGCGAGGGTTTGCCAGGCCAGGGGGTCGTGGCCGGTGATGATGCGGACGCCGCGGAGTTGCTGGAGCTCGCGAGTTTTGCGGATGGAGGCGACGGCATCGGCCGGGCTGTAGACCAGGCCGGGCAGCACGTCCTCGTGCAGAATCTCCTGGGTGTAAACGCTGTCGCCGGTGAGCAGCGTCGGCCCCCACTTCTCCAGATGCAGCAGCAGCGACTGATGGCCCGGCGTGTGGCCGGGCGTGAAGACGATTTGCACCGAGCCATCGCCGAAGACATCGAAGAAGTCCTCGCGCTGTCCCTCGAGCAGACGCCAGCGCAGGTGCGGTTTGTCGAAATCGGCGCGGATATAGGCCCCGGCCTGGAAGAAGTCGGGCACGTAGGCGTAGTGCATCTCGGCGCGTTGCGCATAGTGGACGGCGTGACGGAACTCGCCGACTGCGCCGGCATGGTCGAGATGCAGGTGAGAGAGCACGACGTGGGTGATCTCTTCGGGGCCGAGGCCCAGCCGCGCCAACTGCCGCACCGCGTAGTCATCTTCGGTCATGATCGGGTCATAGGCCGCCACCACGGCGGCGCCCCAGTGCCCGATTTTGTCGCGCGCGACGCCCAGGGCATTGCCCGTATCAAAAAGGAGCTTGCCCTTGGGGTGGTCGATGAGGAAGAAGGGCACCGGCACCTCAAAGGACTGCCCGACGCCACGTCCCATGGTGAACAGGTGCTTCCAGCTCTTCAGAACGCCGCACTGGAACAGGTAGAGCTTCACGGTGGGCCTCCCTGGGATGAGATTTGGCGGCTCACGTGTGGGTTCAGCCAACGAAGGGCGCGCCGGGGGCGAACGGTCCGCCGGAGATCATGGCCATAGTCGAGGCGACGCTGCGTTCAATGCCGCGAATCGCGCTGGCCATCTCCCGTCCGATCAGGTCCAGTCGGGCGAGGGCGGCGATGCGGGAGCGTGCCTGGTCAGCCTCCGCCGCGGTCAGCAGGTCTTGCAGCAGTCGGCAGGCGCTTCCCAGGCTGATCAGAACCGCGTCGCGCGGGTCGGGGATGGCGTCGCCCAGGATCAGCTCCCTGAGGCGGGTGCGTACTTCCTTGACCTCGCGGTCATCGAGGAGCGGGTAACGGCGGACCTTGAAGACCCAGAGAACCCGCCGGTTTTCCTGCTTGAGAATGCCTTTTTCGATGAGGCGGGCCAGGGTCCGTTCCTCGATGCGTTGCGAGCGTTCGGCCAGTCGTTCCAGCCAGAACGAGGTCGGTTGCGGTTCGGGTTGCTGCAGCAGCTCCTGCAAGGTGTCGTCGAGCAGCGGGTCTCCGAGGGGCATGACCGAGGTCACCTTGAGCGTGGTCAGGTCCGTATCGATGCGGTCGCGCAGCGCCAGTTCCATGAGCAAGGCGGCGGCCAGGGCGTAATCGAGGGCGGCGGTGGGGAGGGGTTTGATGAGGCCCAGGGTATCGTCCAACGCGAGCAGGTAGATCTCTTCGGCAAGGCTGAGCATACCGGAGGCGGACGCCAGCGCTGCGGAGGGCGGCGCGACCGTCCCGGCGCAACCGTCAATGGCTTCGGGCAGGGTGGCGAAAATCGGCAGAATCGTGGCAAATCCGGCCAGCTCGAAGACCTGCCGGATCTGGGGCGCCGGACTGGCCAGCGTGAGCTTTCCCTGGGCCTGTTTCATGCGTTTAGCGGCGGCGAGGAAGACGCGCAGGCCGGCACTGCTGACGTAGTCCAGGCCGGAGAGGTCGAACACCACCTGCCGGGCGCCCGCCGTGATGAGGGCAGCCAGGCGCCGATCGGTCTCCGGCGCACTGGTTGCGTCCAGGCGGCCCTGGGCCTGCACGATGGTGACGGCGCCCTGTTTGCTCTCGTTGATCGTCATGTGGCTTCCTTTCGGTTCTGACTACACGCTCGGCCTGATACGCCTGGGCGGGTTCTGGTTGGCGGGGTCGCGCGGTTCCGCGGTGGCAGGGCCTAATACTCGAACGAGACCCCGAGCGTGTAGACCCACTTGGTATCGTAGGCATAGATGCCGTCGGGCAGCACGTTACTATTGAGGCGGCCGATGTAGGTGATCCCGGCGGTGAGAATCTTGTAGTTTGCTTTGACGCCGAGGTCATAATGCGCCCAGCCGTCGCTGGCTTCGCTATCGTCGTTGTTCAGATACCCCACCTTGCCAAAGACATCGAAACCGAGGTCGGGCGTCAGGGTGAGGGTGTAGTTGACGTACGGCCGCACGTACCAGTTCTTATCAAGGCTGCCGGCCACGGTGTAGTCGCCGTAGACGCCGAAGCGCAGCGGCTCGATGACAGCGTAGGAGAGGTCCAGGGTGGCGAAGTGGTCGTTTTCATAGTCCACGGTGGGATAGGTGCAGTACAGGTAGCCGACGACCGCTTCGAAGGCCCCGAGGGTCAGGCCGCGCGAGACGGACAGGTCCACTTCGGACAGGGCATGTCGGCGGATATTGCCGTCATAGCTACCGAGGTCATAATTCCCCCAGACTCCGAGGGTGAGGGGGAGTCCGGAGAGCTCCAGCCAGGGCTGTGCCACCAGGTCATCGCTAAGGGTCATGCCCTTATAAATGTAGGCACTGGCGAGGTCAAGACCGCCGCTCAGGTGCGGCGTCCAGCGTCCGGCCGGCGTCGGCACCGCGGCCTCCTCTGTCTGCGCCACTGCGGGGCAGCCCAGCGCCGCGACCAGACCGAGAATTGCCACCGTCTTATTGCAGGTCATACGTCCGTTTCCTTGCCCGTTCGCGTCTGCCACTGAGACTCTTCGCGACTCTGTGATTTCCCGGGTTGACCGGCCGCGGCCGGTCAGGGGCGATAGCGCAGCGAGAGCATGGTGATGTCGTCCGCCTGGTCGTGCTTCCCGGCAAAGGTGTCAACCTCGGCGGCGATGGTGTCGTTTACGTGCTTGGCGGTGCTTTCGGCTGGCAGCGAGAGGAGCAGGCGGTCGAGGCGCTCCTCGCCATAGAAGGAGTCCGTCTCGGAGATGGCCTCGGTGACGCCATCGGTGTAGAAGTAGAGGAGATCGCCGGGCTGCACGGTGAGGCACTCGCCGACGAAGCGCGCCTGCTCGATCACGCCCACGACGCAATTGCAGGCGACGCGCATGGGCAGGAGGGTGCCGTCGCGGTGCCGGATGCGGGCGGGGTTGTGCCCGCCGTTACAGAAGGAGAGGGTTCCGGTGCGCACGTTCAGGACGCCGACGAAGAGGGTGACGAAGGTACAACTTTCATTGCGCTCGGCCAGGTCCGCGTTGAGTTTGGCGACGATGTCGACCGGGTTGCGGCTGGCCTTGGCGGCCGAGCGCATGAGCACGACCACGACGGACATGAAGATCGCCGCCGGCATGCCTTTGCCGGAGACGTCGCCGATGGCGAAGCAAAGGTGATCCTCGTCCAGGCTGAAGTAGTCGTACAGATCGCCGCCGGCCTGTTTGGCCGTTTTCATGCAGGCGTGCAGCTCAATCGCCCCGCCCCATTGCGTGGCGTCGAAGGGCGGCGGTAGAAAGGTGGTCTGGATCTCGCCGGCAATGCGCAGCTCACTCTCGGCGCGTTCGCGTGCCGATTGGCTGAGCGCCAGTTGCCGGAGATGTTCGGCGAGTTGGTCCTGCATGCGGTTGATATCGACGGCAAGCAAGGCGTTCTCGCTGCGGGTGTGGGCCCCGGCGGCAACCATTTGCGGACTGAGGCGAATGGTGTCGGCAAAGCCGCCGGTGCAGAGCCTCCGGGTGAATTCCGAAAGGGCTTTGATGGGTTTGGTGATGGTGTAGCTGACGACATAGCTGAAGCCAACGGCAAGCGCAAAACTTGCGCCCCCCATCAGCAGGAAGTTGAGAAAGGCGCGACGCTTGAGTTGGGCGACTTCGGACGCCTCAATGTCGGCCCCGATAATGTAGGTGCGGCCATTCCGGTCGGTGTACGGGAGCACGACGGAACGCAGCAGGCCATAGTCCGGATCCTGGGTGGTGGAAATATGCACCGCCTTCAACTTTTCTACTTCATAGATGTTGGGGGCCGGATTCTCGTATTCGGTCCAAAAGGGTTCAGTCATGTCCGCCGAGGCGACAAAGTAGTAACGTCCCTCGTGCCGGTAGAGTGCGTAGAGGTACTTCGCCCCGACATTCTTGATGAAGGTCTCCAGATTGCGCGTGTTGGTCCAGTGCTCCTTTTCGGCGATGCTGCTGGGGCCGTTGATGCGGTCAAAGTAGTCCGCGGGGAGGATGAGCTGCAGGGTGAGGGCGCTGATCAGCAGGCGCCGGTCGATCTCGTTGACGATGGCGGCATTGCTCTGCAGGAACCCGTACAGGGTAAACGCGAGCGAGGTGATCAGACTGATCAGCAGAAAGGGAATGAAGATGCGCAGGCGAATGCTCTGCCGGTTGAACCAAGGCATCAGCATGGCGGTTCCTTGCTGGGTTTGTTGACCACGAGGAAGAGCGACGCCGACAGCGTCAGCATGGCCGCGATGAGGCCGACGCCGGTGGCCAGGCTGAAGCTCATGGCCAGTCCGAACATGATCGGGCCCAGCGCTTCGCCGCCGGACTCGAACACGTTGTAGACGCCCAGTGCCTTGTCCTCGCCGAAGCGCGCCACCGGGCGGCGCGAGCACAGATAGCCAAGCCCTTGGTTGAAGATGAAGCTGTCGGTCAGTCCGAACAGCAGCACCGTGACGTAGGCGGCGGTCAGGGTCTGGGCGTAGGCGAAGAACAGCAGGCCGCAGGCCATGATGAGCGCGCCGACGAAGACCGACCGCCCGGCACCGAAGGCGTCGGTCGTGATCTTTGTCAGTACCGGCCCGAGATACACGCCACACAGGCCAAAGAGCATGAAGGCCAGACCGATTTCAGCCTCGGTACACCCTCGCGCCGCGGCAAACAGTGGGAAGAAGAAGCCGAGGAACATGCCGCAGGCAGTGACCGGCAGGAAGGCAAGGCAAAAGAAGCCCCAAATCTCGCGGCTGCGCAGAAAGCCGCGCATGGACAGTGCCTGCTTGCCGACGCGGATGGGCGGTCGGCGGCGGTTGCGCAGCATGAACAGCGTAAAGAGAGCAGCCAGGACCAGCAGCTCCGCCTGCAGCATGAACACCCCGCGTTCGCCGAAGCGGCTGGCCAGCATGGCGCCGGAGACCGAGCCGGTGTTGATGCCGGCGACGACCCCAGCGGTGAGCGCCACAATGCCATTTTCGCGGCGGGCGCTATCGCTGTCGATGACAAAATAGGTACGGAACGCGATCATCAGCAGGCCCATCCCCATGCCCACCACGACCCGACCGACGATGAGCCCGGTGTAGGTCTCCGTCTGGCTGGTGATGGCCATACCCGCCGCCGTGGCAAGGCAAGCGAGAACGATGTCCGTTTTGAGGCCTAAGCGATGGTGGACATGGCCGTAGATGACAGCGACCACGGCGCCGCACAGGGTTTCGACGACCATGGGCAGGCCGATCACCACGTCCAGCGGCAGGCTTCCCAGCGGCGGTGCCAGCGACTTGCAGAAGAGCGGTAAGAAGGAAACCGGCAGGAAGACGGCCGAAAGGGCCAGGTACGCCGAAAAGCGCAGGACGCCCTCGTCGTACAACTGCATTCCCGCCGCGTCCCGGTCGCGGATGTGGCCGAATACGTGTGAGTTCAGGAAACCGATCTCCAGGAAGATGAAGACGACGACGAAGAGGATCATGGCAATGCTGATGACCGTCTTGGTCAGGAGCTGGCGATTGGCCTCTTTCCGCGCCGACATGTCGAGGCCCACTTCGAGCATCCCGACACAGGCGCCCTGCCGATTGAGAATGGGCGCCACGCCGATCTGCCAGACCCCGTACTGGTCGGCGATTTCGCCGAGATAGACCTTGCCCTTTTCCTGGACGGTGGCATAGATCGAGGCCTTGTAGTCGTAATCATACGGATAGAAGATGCCGCGCAGGCCGTCGTGGTAGGCCAGGGCCGTCACCTTGTTCCCGAAGACTTTGTAGATCCCCGAATAGGTGCCCGTCTGCAGTTTGCCGTCGCGGGTGATGGTGCGGCGGAGCTGGGAGAGCAGATTGCGGTAGTCCTCGTTGCGGTAGTGGCGGACCTGGTTGACCCGCTCCACGGCGTCCGCGTCAATCAACTGCCTACCCAACTCGAGATAACCACGTAAGCCGCTTTTAGACAATTCGTTAAGGCGACTGCTCAGGTTATTGAAAACCATGCCTACCGCGGTGCCTGCGGTGATCGCGACCATACACAGGACGAGCAGCATCTGCTTGAACATCAGCCGCCCCGCTTCGTCGGCGCTCTGCACCATACGCCGCAGCAGCAGCACGGCGGCGAGGGTGGCGAGTGCGAGCGCCAGCCAGTACAGCGCCCGCACGGCCCAGATGACGGCCCCCCAGTTTGCCTGGCCGAGGACGAGGCAGGTGTTCTTCAAGCCGTCGAAGTCAATGATCTTGCCATTGTTGTTGAAGACCAGCCGGTCCGGGGAAACGAGCTGGAAATTCTTGCATTCGTAGAAGCGGTCGATATAGCCCGCGCTTTGCGCCCGCCCGCGGTCGAAGATCAGCCGACTGCGGTTGTCCGGGAGAACCTGGGCGATGCCGTCGCGCCCCAGGTCCGAGAAGAAGATATTCGGGCCATCGATGCGGACCTTTCCCGGGATGGAGAAGAGGCTGTCGCGGGTGGCGCGTCCATCGAAGACAGGCTGCGGTTCGCCGCCCGTTGCACAGGCGAGGATCTCGGCGGCGGCGGTGGTCAACGCGAGGCGCGAGCCATCCGCCGAAAGGGTGGCGGATTGCACCACCAACTTGGCGTCGGGGAAGGCGGTCCGGGTGGTCTTGAGCAGCTTGCCGGTGCGGCTGACGGCATAGGTCAGAACGGCATCCTCGGTAAGCATGCAGAACTGCACGCCGTCCGGGGTGGTCTGCAGTGAATGGATCAAGCCGCTGTTGTCTACCTGGTTGGCTTCGGCGTGGTCGTGCGAAAAGACGATGCCGGCGTAGGCGCCCTTGCGGTCGTAGCGCACCACGCACTCACGATTGACCGTCAGAGTGTCGGGGTTGATGAAGGTGCTGGCGATGTACACCGTCCCGTCGCTGGCCACCGCGACGTCATTGGCCAGGTAGAAACCGGCCGTCGGCGTGCTCTTGGAGCTCAGCAGCCGCAGGAGCGCGCCGTCGGCCCCCACCTGTGCCACGCACTTGTTGGAGTCATAAACGACGAAATAGGAAGGTGGGGTCTGGTCATTTCCCGGTGCCAGCAGGGCGAGCGACGCCTTGTCGAAGCTGACCGTGCGCCCCAGCGATAGAGAGTCCAGGACCTCGTTTCTGTGCCAGTGCAGAAAGGCAATGCTCGCGACCAGCAGTAGGGCGAAAACGAAGGTGGGGATGCGTGTCATCAAGCGCTCGCTTTACGGCCGAGGAGCCGGTAATAGAGGTACATGCCTTCGCCCGGATAGTAGAACTCCGGCAGGTGCCCGATGCGAGTGAAGCCGCAGCGCTGTAGAAGCTTGCACATGGATGCGTAACCGGCATGATCGGAGGTGTCTACCAGCATGCCGCGCCCGCCCAGGCGCTCGACGTACCGCAGGGCCGTCTCCAGCATCTTCACCCCGAGGCCCCGTTGCCGACTCTCGGGCGACACCGCGATGCAGGTCAACTCGTAGATGCCTGTCTGGTTGGCGTGTTCGCGGATCCCGAGGCCGGCCGTGAGGCGCCCTGTGGCATCACGACCGACCCAGTAGGCGCTCGTCTGCCGGACCAGGCTTTCGTACGGATTGTTGCGGATGACCTGCAACTCGCCTGGGGTCAAGGGCGTAGCGAACATGCCGGCAGCCAGGAAGAAGGCGATCAACTCGGTTGCCTCGTCTCGGTTCCTGATCAACTGCAGTTCCATGCGGGAGACGTTCCCCTCTGGCGGCCGACGCTGGGGCCCGACGCCGATTCAGTAGACCATCGTGGCGGTGGCCATGATCTGCTCGATGGCGCGGATCGAGCTGGCCATTTCCTGGCCGATGAGGTCCAGTCGAGCCAGGGCTGTGATCCGGGCCTGTACCTGCTCGTATTCCCGTGGAGTCAGCAGATCGTCCAGCAGACGGCAGGCGGTGCCCAGGTTGAGCAGCACCACGTCCCGCGGTTCCGGGATGTCGGTGCCCATGATTAGCTCCCGCAGGCGGGTACGGACTTCCTTGACCTCGCGGTCGTCCACGACCGGGTAGCGGCGCACTTCGAAGACCCAGAGGAGCCGCCGGTTTTCCTGCTTGAGGATGCCCTTCTGGAGCAGCCCAGCCAGGGCGCGGTCTTGCAGGTGTCGGGCCGGGTCGGCGAGTTTTTCCAGCCAGAAGGAGGTGGGCTGCGGCCCCGGTTGGGCCTGGATTTCCCGCAGGACCTCATCGAGGAGCGCATCGCCGGTGGTGGCGCGGGAGGAGAGCTTCAGCGTCGTCGCGTCCGTATCGATCCGTTCGCACAAGGCCAGTTCCATGAGCAGGGCGCCAGCCAGGGCGCAATCCAGCACGGGGATGAGCTTTGACTTGATGAGTCCATGCCGGTCATCGAGGGCGAGCAGGAAGACCTCTTCGGCGAGGTTCAGCGGCAGGTGTTTGGGGCGCTCGGGCGCCGCGGGGGGCGCCAGGCTGGCGCAGGCCGCCGCCAGGGTGTCGAAGAGTGGAATGAGGGCGGAAAAACCGGCCATGTCAAGAATCTGCTTGGTCTGAGGCGTGGGACTGGCCAGCACCAGCTTTCCCTGTGCCTGCTGCAGGCGCTTGGCGGCGGACAGGAAGACGCGCAGGCCGGCACTGCTCACATACTCGACCCCGGACAGATCGAGCACGAGCTGGCGGGCGCCGGCGGCGACCATAGCGGCCAGGCGCCGGTCGGTGTCGGTAGCTGTCGTTGCGTCCAGTCGGCCCTGGGCCTGCACGATGGTGATGGGGCCCTGTTTACTCTCGTTGATCGTCATGGTGACTCCTGCTCATGGTACTGCGATTTTCCTGGCCCCGGCCGACGCCTGTCGGCCGGGGCTTCGTGCGGCGTGTCCATGGGGCTCTTGCAGAACCCTCGGCTCGCCAGTGTCTCGCCTGGATGGCAGGGCTCAGGCGGTGGGTGTACGGGGGCGGGCTGGGGTGGCGCTCATGGCCTTGCCCAGGGCCAGCAGCAGCGTATCGGCCACCGGGAAGAGGTTGAGGAATCCGGAGATAGCGAAGATCTCATGCACGACTCCTTTGAGGCCGCAGAGCACCAGTTTGCCGCCTGCGGCCTGGGTCTGCTTGCCCAGGCTAAGGATGGCCCGCAGCCCGGCGCTGCTGAGGTACTCCACTTTGCTCAAATCGAGCACGAGGCTCTGCCGTTGATGATCGGCCATGTGGCGTTTGCAGTGTCCCTCGAAGAGGGCGGCGGTTGACGCATCCACCCGTCCCTCGACGCACACCACCACGGCCTGGTCCGCTACGCTGTCTTCGAATTTCATGCTGTCTCCTTGGGGGTTCCGGCCTGCCGCCGCATTGCCTGTTCGGCCAGGCGCGCAGTCAGACACCGGGCTTGCTCGTTTGCTTTCAGTTCCTGCTCATGTTGGCCGCGGAGGGTTCTAAGCATATTGCCTGGCGATGGTTTCGGCCACCGCGCCGTCGAGTTGTTCGCGACGGCGGACCTGATCGAAGGCGGCGAGGAGGTCGGGGACGCGGACTCGGGCTTTCTCCTGCGCCCCGTACTGGCGCACGATCTGGCCCTTGTGCATCATAATGATGTGTTCGGGCAGTTGCACGGCCTGCTGCATCGAGTGGGTGACCATCAGCGCAGTCAGTTTCTCGCGCCGGATGAGCTGGAGGGTGAGTTCGGCGACCTGCGCGGCGCTCTTGGGGTCGAGGGCGGCGGTGTGTTCGTCGAGCAGGAGCAGGCGGGGGCGCCGCCAGGTGGCCATGAGCAGGGTGAGGGCCTGGCGCTGGCCGCCGGAGAGGGTGCCGATGGGGTTATCGAGGCGGTTCTCGAGTCCGAGGTTGAGGGTCCGGACGCGGTCGGCGATCTCGGCGCGGGCGGCGCGGTTGAGGGCCAGGCCCAGGCCGCGGCGACAGCCGCGCCGCATGGCCATGGCGAGGTTCTCCGCGATCGTCATCTCGGCGGCGGTGCCGGCAAAGGGGTTCTGGAAGACTCTGCCGATGAGGCTGGCGCGGCGGTATTCCGGCCAGTGGGTGATGTCCTGCCCATCGATGTGAATTTCGCCCAGGTCGGGCTCGAAGGTGCCGGCCACGGCGTTCAGCAGGGTGCTTTTGCCGGAGCCGTTGGTGCCGATGATAGCGGCAAAGCAGCCATCGGGGATGGTCAGGTCGATGCCACGGAGGGCCTGGACCTCGTTGGGGGTCTTGGGGAAGAAGGTCTTTGTGACCTGGCGGAGGTTAAGCATGGCGGCGTCCTTTGAGCAGCTTGGCGACGCATGATTTGAATCCGCCCGGGAGTACCAGCGCGGCAAAGACGAAGACGGCGGTGACCAGTTTCAAGTCATTGGGATTAAGACCCCAACGCAGGGCGATGGCGACCAGGAGGCGGAAGAGGATGGTGCCCATGATGGCGCCGCAGAGGGCCAGCCCGGGGGTGAGTTGGCCGACTAGCGCCTCGCCGATGATGATGCTGGCCAGGCCCCAGACGATCATGCCGATGCCCATCTGCACATCGGCAAAGCCCTGGTACTGGGCGAGCAGGGCGCCGGCCATGCCGACCAGGGCGTTGGAGCAGGCCAGGCCGAAGACGATCAGGGCCTGCTGGTTGACGCCCTGGGCGCGCACCCTCTGGGCGTTTTCGCCGGTGGCGCGCACGGCGG
>CAILKC010000389.1 GCA_903834675.1 uncultured Victivallales bacterium
CCTCTACCGCCTGACCGAGACCCTCCAACTGACGGCGGCCGACGCCGGCACCGAGAAGGCCCCGGTCACCTGGCAGGCGCTGCCGGGCGAGACCGTGCGGATACTCGGCGGCGTCCGCCTGACCGCCTGGCAACCGGTCAGCGACCCGCAGGTCGTGGCGCGGCTAGACCCGGCGGCACGCGGCCAGGTCCTGGAAGTCGATCTCAAGGCACACGGAGTCACCACCTTCCCGCCGTTCGATCCCAAGAGCCCCACCCGCGAGCAGGTGTTCTGCAACGGCAAGTACATGACCTTGGCCCGTTACCCGAACGACGGCTGGTTGCGGATCGCGGACGTACCCCAGGAGGGTGAACTCAAGTACCCTGGTATGCACCGTGGACCGAACCCGGTGGAGCGCGACGGCATCCCCATCGGCAAGCACTATGGCCGCTTCGTCTACGACGGTGACCGCCCCGCACGCTGGCAGCCGACGGACGACATCTGGATGCACGGCTATTGGTGGGAAGATTACCAGGACGAGTACCAGCGCCTGGATCGGCTCGACACAGCGAAGAAGGAGATCTGGCCGGCGCCGCCGTGGCCCGCCTACGGCTTCCACAAGCGCCAGCGCTACTGCTTCCTGAACGTACTCGAGGAACTGGACCAGCCCGGCGAGTGGTACCTCGACCGCCAGACGGGCAAGCTCTACCTCTGGCCGCCCGCGCCCATCGCCACGGCAGACGTCACCTTCCCGGAACTCAAGACCCCTCTGATCTCCCTGAGCGAGACGCAGTACGTCAGGCTGCGGGGGCTGAGGTTCGAGTGCGCCCGCTCCACGGCGGTGGCGATCACCGGCGGCGCGCACAACGAGGTCGCCGGCTGCACGGTCCTGAACGTCGGCGACACCGCCATCAGTATCGACGGCGGCACCGACAACGGCGTGCGCAGTTGCGACATCTACGAGGTGGGCTCGACGGGTATCTCGCTGAACGGCGGCGACCGCAAGACCCTCACGCCCTCCCGCCATTACGCCGAGAACTGCCACCTGCACGACTTCGCCCGCGTGTTCAGGACCTACCGTCCGGGGGTACAGCTCGGTGGGGTCGGCCAGCGCGTGTCGCACTGCTACATCCACGACGCCCCGCACGCGGCCATCTGCTACGGCGGGAACGACCACGTGGTCGAGTACTGCGAGTTCACCCGTACCGGCCTGGAGACCGGCGATGTCGGGGTCATCTACACGGCCATGGACTGGACCAACATGGGCGAGATCTTCCGCTACAACTACTTCCACCACATCCGCTCGCCCGACCGGGTCAGCGTCGGCCACATGACCATCTACCTTGACCTGCCCTGCGGCGGCGTACAGGTCTACGGCAATGTGTTCTACGACGTGCCGCGGGCGTTCTTCTCCGACAGCGGGCGGGGCTGCGTCATCGAGAACAACGTGTTCATCAAGTGTACCCCGGCCATCCAGTTCTACGTCTGGGAGGACCCCCAGTACTTCAAGGAAAAGGGGCCTTGGCCGATGGTGGAGAACCTGAAGGCGGTCAACTACGACCAGCCACCCTACAGCACGCGCTACCCGGTGCTGCAGCGCCTGGCCGCGGACTTCGCTCTAGGCGACGACCGTATCCTGGAGCGGCAGCTCCCCAAGGACAACCTCGTCCGCCGCAACGTGAGCTACGGCGGGCAGTTCCTCGAGATGAACCGCCTCGTGAGCCTCGAGCACGTGAAGGTGGAGCAGAACCTGATCGCCGATCCGGTGGTCTTTTCCGGGTCGTTCGACGGGAGCGGCAAGAGCGTGCCCTACGCCAACGGCGACCCGCAGGCGGCTGAGGTACTGGGCAAGCACGGAAACGTGATCCTGAAAGGCGATCCTGGCTTTGCGGACGTCGAGGCTCAGGACTTCACCCTCAAGCCCGACTCGCCGGCCTGGAAGCTGGGCTTCCAGCCGATCCCGTTTGGCCAGATGGGTCTGCAGGTGGACGAATACCGGCGGACGCTGCCAGCGGTCGCGCCGGTGCTCAGGCCGTCGGCGCGGGTGTTCGTCGGCGAGTTGTCGGTGACGCTGACGCCCGCGCGCCGCGGCCCCAAGGCCACCCTCCGCTACACGCTGGACGGCTCCGACCCGACGCCAGGGTCACCCGAATACTCCGTGCCACTGAGCGTGACCCGCACCACCACAGTCAAGGCGGCGGCATTCCCGGCCGACGGCCAGCCGGGGGAGTGCTCCGGGATCGTCACGGCAACGCACACGGCCGGGAGCCTGGGCGATGGCGGCGGCGTGTACCTCAGCGACCTGGAGGGCACCGACATCCTCGCCTATGACGCCCTGAAGCGCGACACCAACTTGGCGGGCGGGACAATCGTGCTCGCCGGGCGCGAATACCGGAAGGGCCTCATGCTCTGCCCCAAGGACACGTTGCCCGACTACAAGGGCGGCCTGGGACACGTGACCTACGTGCTGGACGGCGGCCTGAACCAGGCCCGACGCTTCCGGGCGACCATCGGCATCGAAGACAGCATGCTCAAGCACAACAACGGCAGCGCCACCTTCGCGGTGGAGGTGCTGCGCGCGGGCACGTGGGAGCGCGTCTTCGCGAGTCCGGTGCTGCGGCTGGGACCGCCGCAGCAAGTCGATGCGGACATCACCGGCGCTGCGCAGTTGCGCCTGCTCACCACCGACGGCGGCGACAACATCCACTGCGACCATGCCGTCTGGGCGGAGGCGCGGATACAGTGAGAGGCAGATGCGACGGGTCACACTCAGTCTTTCACACCTCGGAGGGCACGCGTCATGATCTGGCTTGGAGTGATGGTTGCCGCCGCGGCGGCGGGTATAGCCGCGCCTGCCAACGCTGTGGCTGCGGATGCTCTGACAGCGTCCATCGAGCAACGGGTCAATGCGTCGACCGGACCGCTCCTGACACCGGGTCTTGCCCTGCCGTCGGCGACCGCCTACCGTGACCGCGTGCGAACCGAGAGCTGGACGGAAGTCTGGCCCGACGCCGCGGGCAAGGCCGAGACGCGCACCGTTACCGGCGAGCTCTGGACCGCTGCCATCCAGGCGTCGCTCGACCAGCACAAGGCCGTGTTCCTGCCTGGACGCGAGGCACCCTATTACCTCGACGGACCCATCGTGCTCAGATCCGGCTGTCGGCTCATTGCGGATGCGAAAGCCGAAATCCGCCTCAAGCCCGGGACGAGTACCTGCATGGTGCGTAATGAGCACGTCGTCGGGTTCCAGGACCGGCCCGTTCCCGCAGACCTGCAGCCGGACACTGACATCCTCATTCAGGGCGGCATCTGGACGCCCCTGGCCACCATGCCTGGCCAGAACAATGGCAACGCCCGCGGTCGGGCCGACGGCACAGACTCGGTGCCCGGCTGCCATGGGGTCATTCTGCTGCAGAACGTGCAGCGCGTGGTGGTCCGCAACCTCACCATTCGCCAAGGGATCCCCTTCGGCGTCCATCTCGGCACAGCCTCTGATTTCCTGGTGGAGAACCTGACCTTCGAGGACCACCGTCGCGACGGTGTACAC